>CAIJWX010000105.1:0-1698 GCA_903824535.1 uncultured Actinomycetes bacterium
GACTGAACGAAGTCACGTTCTGCAGTTTCACCACGGTGCACTGCGCGCTTTAGAGCGAGCTTGTTACTTGGAGTGATCTTGATTTTCTTGTCGTTCTCCGCGGCTTCAATTTGAGCCTTCGCTTCGCGACCTTCTTCAATGGTCTGAGCAAGGAATACTTCGTCGTCCTTGGTTAGAAGGGTGTATTGACCAATGTCTGAAAGATAGAGACGTACAAGGTCTTCATCATCTCTATCTACGCGATCCTTAGCCATCATGCCCCCTACTGCTCTGCGGTGAATTCCGTACTGATAGTTATACGGAGGTAGGCAACTTAGCGGGAAAAGCCTTGAAAACAAACAGTTATGGCCAATTTGACCAAATAACTACATTTTCTCCGGGCGAAAGGCATTTGTAATTGGCATGCGACGGTCACGACCGAAGGCCTTTTTTGAAATTCGAACTCCCGGTGGCATTTGTCGACGCTTGTATTCACTCAAGTCAACAAGACGCGTGATTCGAAGCACCAACGCTTCGTCATGACCTCGAGCAATGAGTTGTTCTGCAGTCACGTCTTCTTCTACGTACAGCTCTAGAAGTGGATCGAGTTCTTCATACGCCGGAAGTGACTGATCGTCGCGTTGATCTGGTCGTAGTTCAGCAGATGGCGCCTTCGTGAGCACCGTGACGGGAATTGGCTCTGGGTCACCGTCTTGCACTGCTTTTTCGTTTCGGTAACGACACAGCTCGTAGACAAGCGTCTTTGGAACATCTTTGATAACTGCGAAACCACCAGCAGAATCGCCGTAGAGCGTTGAGTAGCCCGTCGCCATTTCTGACTTGTTACCGGTTGTAAGAACAATTGCCCCCGTGGCATTTGAGATCGCCATCAGCAATACACCGCGAATTCGAGACTGCAAGTTTTCATCAGTGAGCCCAACGGGGTCGCCGAGCAATACATCAAATAATGTTCCAGAGAATGCTTGGTGTGCAGATTCAATAGGAAGTGTCGTGATGTCAATATCGAGTCTGCGCGCTAACTCTTCCGCATCACCGATTGAATGATCTGATGAATAACGACTCGGCATAGTAAACCCACGTACTGATGAAGAGCCCACTGCGTCGACGGCAATTGTCGCTACGAGAGATGAGTCAACGCCACCAGAGAGGCCAAGAATCGCAGTTTTGAATCCGTTCTTTCGAAGATAGTCACGAGTTCCCATGACGAGTGCGTCATAGATCTCTTCAATTTCTGGCAATGGCTCAATGATGTAGTTGACGTTCATGCCTTTGAGTGAACTGTCGTAGCTCGTTTTGAACGTTGCTCCAACAGTGCTTTCAGCCGCTTCCACGTCAACAATAAGTAATTCTTCACTGAATGCACTGGCGCGGGCAATGACGTCACCCTTGGTATCAACAACAAGACTCTGCCCATCAAAGACCAGTTCATCTTGTCCACCTACGAGATTGACAAAAGCAATCGGACATCCTGTTTCAAGTGCTCGTTCGCGCAGCATTGCTTCACGCTCTTCACGGCGACCTCTCGCATACGGCGAAGCATTCGATACAAGTAGCAATGTTGCTCCCTGTTTAGCGAGCTCTAAGGCTGGACCATTGTCAGTCCAGATGTCTTCACAAATCAGCAGACCAACTGCAATTCCGTTGACGTTAATAATTGTGTGTTCACCAACACCAGGGTGGAAGTAACGAAGTTCGTCA
>CAIJWX010000106.1:0-7220 GCA_903824535.1 uncultured Actinomycetes bacterium
ACCGGTCGTGTGGCATTGCCTAGACTTGGTACTCCGGCCTGAGGCCAAAAGATCGAATAAGAAGAAAGAATAACTATGACAACCATGTTTTATAAGCAGGATGCAAAGCCTGAGCTTCTAAAGGACAAGAAGATTGCTGTCCTTGGATACGGCTCGCAAGGACACGCACACGCGCTCAACCTTCACGAATCTGGCTACAACGTAGTTGTAGGACTTCGCCAGGACTCTTCTTCAGTTGCTAAGGCTGAAGCTGCAGGTCTTAAGGTGATGTCAATCGCTGACGCTTCCAAGTGGGCAGACATCATCATGATCTTGGTGCCTGACACTGAGCAGAAGAAGACCTACGACAACGAGATCGCTCCAGGACTTGAAGCTGGGAATCTCATCTTGTTCGCACACGGCTTTAACATCCGCTTCGACCTTATTAACCCACCAGCCAACGTTGATGTTGCGATGGTGGCTCCAAAGGGTCCAGGGCACCTTGTACGCCGCACCTACTCAGAAGGTGGCGGAGTTCCAGCACTTGTTGCAGTGCACCACGATGCAACAGGCAATGCGCACGCGCTTGCTCTTGCGTACGCAGACGGCATTGGAGCTACTCGCGCCGGTGTTCTTGAAACTACATTCACTGAAGAAACAGAAACGGACCTCTTTGGAGAGCAGGCTGTTCTTTGTGGTGGAGTTTCTGCTCTTGTTAAGGCAGGATACGAAACACTCGTTGAAGCTGGCTACCAGCCAGAGTCGGCATACTTTGAGTGTCTTCACGAACTCAAGCTCATTGTTGACCTTATGTACGAAGAAGGAATCACCGGAATGCGTTACAGCGTTTCAGACACTGCTGAGTGGGGTGACCTTGTAAGTGGTCCACGCGTTATTAACGCTGGCGTTAAGGCTGAGATGAAGAAGATCCTTACTGAAATCCAGGACGGCACATTTGCTGCAGCATGGATTAAGGAAAACGAAATTGGTCGTCCTCGCTACCGTGAACTTCGCGAAGCAGGAAAGAACCACCCAATCGAGCAGATTGGTAAGAAGCTTCGTGCAATGATGCCGTTTGTTTCTGCTGGCAAGAAGTCAGTAACTGAGATCTCTGGTGGAGACACTGACTGAGTAGATCTGATTTAAAAAGACCCCTCGCAATTGCGGGGGGTCTTTTTTATTGAGACGAGGCGTCTTTAATGATTCCTTTTAGAAGCCCTGGAAACACTAGAACGTGAAATGGGGCCACCGAATACCAGTAAGCGCGACCGAGCAGACCTTTTGGTTTGTAGATCGCACGCTGGGTGAGAAGTGTTCCAGTTCCAACAGCTTCAATTCTCCACTCCAACCATGCATCACCTGGCAAGAACATTTCAGCGTGAAGTTTTAGATACTTATTTTCGATGATTCCTTCCACGCGCCAAAAGTCCACGAAATCGCCAACTTCGAGGTGCGCTGGGTCACGTCGTCCGCGCCTGACACCAGGGCCACCCCAAATTTGATCGAGCGCTCCACGAACTTTCCAGAGCCATTCACCGCGGTGCCATCCCTTTTCGCCGCCTAGTGACGTAACGGCAGCAAAAACTCGTTCGGGACTTGCAGAAGTGCGTTTGATTCGCTCATCATGCAGCTCAGTTCCACCAGCCCACTCAGGGTCAGTGATGTACGCCTTAAAGGGGCGAAGATCAGCATCACTGAAAGATGTAGGAACTTGCTTGCTGGCAGTTCTTCCGAGTGCCAGCTGAATTGCTTCTCTGGTTCCACGCTGGGGTTCGCCGAGAGTGTCAGAAGTTTTTGTGCCATGAACAATTACTTCATTCACCAAACTGTCAACAAGTGGTTTCGCGAGACTCGCTGGGACCGGAGTAACTATGCCCACCCAGTGAGAAGAAAGGCGAGGAGTCAAGAATGGGACGGGAATGAGCCTTCTCTTCTTTAGCCCCGCTTCCTCGGCGTAGATGTCCATCATTTCGGCGTAGGAAATAATGTCCTTGCCACCAATCTCGAATATCCCTGGAATTGGACTTGGAGCATTGATGACCTTAACGAGGTAGTTGAGAACATCGGAGATAGCAATGGGCTGAGACTTTGTCCTTACCCACTTTGGCGTAACCATCACGGGAAGCACTTCTACGAGGTAGCGAAGCATCTCAAAACTTGCTGATCCCGAACCAATAACAACAGCAGCTCTCAGTTCAGTGACGGGAATAGTGCCAGCAGCAAGTGTTTTACCTACGCTGTGTCGACTGGTGAGATGAACACTCAGTGTGTCGTTATCATCGCCCATGCCACCTAGGTAGATGATGCGCTGAACTCCAGCTTTTTCACACGCAAGTCTGAAGTTTTCGGCGTCTCTGGTTTCTTTGGCAACCCAGTCAGCGCCATCACCAATTCCGTGAACTAAATAAACAGCAACATCAACGTCGCGCATTGCTTCAGTGAGGTCACCTTCAATAGAGCCCTGAACAATTTCTACATCTGCAAGCCACGGTGCTTGGGAAAGTTTCCCAGGAGTACGAACGAGGCAGCGAACAGTGTTGCCTTCTTCAAGAAGTCTTGGGACTAAGCGTCCACCAACGTAGCCAGTGGCTCCAGTAACTAAAACTCGACTCATTGTGTCCTCCATTTATTCACTACTGGACACTAGGAGTTATTTAGAGATTTCCAACAATCCAGTTAATTGAGGCACAAAGTGCTGCAACATCTTCTGAGTCGATTGCTGGGAACATTGAAATACGGAGCTGATTACGGCCGAGCTTGCGGTACGGGTCAGTGTCTACAACACCGTTAGCTCGCAAGATCTTGGCAATTACTGAGGCATCAATCTCATCGGTGAAGTCAATAGTTCCCACAACGTTGCTTCGCTCAGCTGGGTTCGTAACGAATGGTGTTGCGAAGCTAGAAGCTTCTGCCCACGTGTAAAGAATCTCCGCAGAAGTTCGAGACCTACCAGCAGAAAAGCTGAGGCCACCGTTGTCGTTGAACCACTTGATCTGTGATGCGAGCATGTGGATTGTTGCAAGCGCTGGTGTGTTGTAGGTCTGGTTAAGACGTGAGTTGTCGAGAGCAATCTTGAGGTCAAAGAATGCTGGAGTCCAGCGGCCAGATGCACTGATCTGCTCAATGCGCTCAATCGCAGCAGGAGAACAAATCGCGAGCCATAGACCACCGTCTGCGGCGAATGACTTTTGTGGTGCGAAGTAGTACACGTCGAACTGAGATGGATCAACCATGAGTCCACCAGCGCCAGATGTTGCATCAACAACTACGAGACCCTTAGATCCAGCTGGGCGAGTAATCGGCATCATCACGCCAGTTGATGTTTCATTGTGCGTGAGTGCGTAGAGGTCAACATCGTCAGTTGTAACTGCGAGCGGGTGAGTGCCTACGTCACTCTTGATGACCTGAGGTTCGCTGAGATGTGGCGCCTGTGAAACAGCTTCGGCGAACTTAGAAGAGAACTCACCAAACACGAGGTGCTGCGAGTGATTGAGCACGAGGTGGAACGTTGCTGCATCCCAGAAACAAGTTGATCCACCATTACCGAGCAACACTTCGTAGCCGTCAGGAAGATTAAAGAGTGAACGAAGGCCGTCCTGAACCTCTTTCACTTTGTTCTTTACAGTTGCCTGACGGTGTGAAGTACCCATGTAGGTGGCACCATCAGCGAGTAGCGCAGCTAGCTGTTCGGCACGTACTTTTGATGGCCCGGCGCCAAAGCGACCGTCACGTGGGAGGAGTTCTGCAGGAATTTTTAAAGAGTCTGGGGAAGCCATAGAATTACAATCTTACGTAAAATGAATGGAGCATTTGATGAGTTCGAGAGTCAGCCACCTACTTGCCGGTTTAGCCCCAAGTGCGACTTTGGCCGTCGATGCAAAAGCTAAGGCATTAAAGGCTGCTGGTGAGCCCGTCATTGGCTACGGAGCTGGAGAGCCTGACTTTCCCACCCCTCAAGCAATTGTGGACGCGGCTATTAAGGCTTGCTCGGACCCAAGCAATCACAAGTACACCCCAACGGCGGGACTCCAAGATCTACGTGAAGCGATTGTCTTTAAGACCAAGCGTGACACTGGGCTCGAAATTAAGCCAAGCCAAGTTCTTGTAACTAACGGCGGCAAGCACGCCGTCGCAACAACATTCATGACACTCGTTAACCCGGGTGATGAAGTTTTAATTCCTGCTCCTTACTGGACTACATATCCAGAAGCGGTCTACCTCGCTGGTGGAATTCCAGTGCCAGTTTTAACGAGTGAAGCAAATGGTTTTCGCGTAACAGTTGACGAGCTTGAAAAAGCACGTACCAAGAAAACAAAGTTGCTTGTTTTTGTATCACCATCAAACCCAACGGGTGCAGTTGTTACTCCAGAAGAAATCATCAAGATCGGACGCTGGGCAGCTGAGCACGACATTATGGTCATGCTCGATGAAATTTACGAACACCTTGTATACGGTGATGCCAAGAATGTATCAATGGCAGTTGTTGCCCCAGAGCTCGGTGACCGCTGGGTGGTAGTTAACGGTGTTGCCAAGACCTACGCAATGACTGGTTGGCGAATTGGTTGGATGATTGGCTCACAAGACGTGATGAACGCTGCAATCAACTACCAGTCACAAACAACTTCAAACATTTCAAACATCTCTCAGCGCGCAGCAATTGCAGCGCTGACTGGTGATCTCAGTGCTGTTGACGAAATGAAGACTGCTTTTAATCGCCGTCGCTTAATGATGGTTGAAAAATTAAACGCAATCGACGGTGTTTCTTGTGCGCTGCCAGAAGGTGCCTTCTACTGCTACCCGAACTTCACGGGTCTGCTTGGTCGCTCACTCGGTGGCAAGGTTTCAAATACGACCTCAGAGCTTGCAGACTCACTTCTTGAAACAATCAAGATCGCAGCAGTTCCGGGAGAGGCCTTTGGAACTCCAGGATTTATGCGCTTTAGCTACGCCCTTGGCGACAAGGACATTGCTGAAGGACTGGACCGTTTGGCTGATTTAGTAGCCAAGGGCTAATCGCTTTACTTTCGCTTTAAACTCTCTCTACCGATTGAAAGGTTCCCCCGTGGCCCGTGTTTTAGTTACAGAAGAAATTGCCGACAGTGGTCTCCAAGAGCTGCGTAACGCAGGTCACGAAGTTGATATTCAACTCGGACTTTCTCCAGAGCAGCTCATTGAAGCGGTAAAGGGCGCACACGCACTCATCATTCGCTCCGCCACACAGGTTGATGCTCCAACGCTTGAGGCCGCCAAGGACATGATTGTTGTTGGTCGTGCTGGTATTGGACTTGACAACGTTGACGTAACAAAGGCCACCGAACTCGGAGTAATGGTTGTCAACGCACCGGTCTCAAATATTCTTTCTGCCGCAGAGCAGACTATGGCGCTTCTTCTCGCGCAGGCTCGCAACATCCCACAAGCACATTCAGCTCTTAAGGCTGGACGCTGGGAGCGAAGCAAGTGGGAAGGTGTTGAGCTTCACGGCAAGACACTTGGTGTAATTGGACTTGGAAAGATTGGTGCACTCGTGGCCCAGCGCGCCATGGCCTTTGGAATGCACCTCGTTGCCTACGACCCTTACATCACTGAAGAGCGTGCGCGTCACATGGGAATTGATCTCATGACTCTTGATGAACTCCTCGCGAAGTCTGACTTCATTACTATTCACCTTCCTAAGACGAAGGAAACAACAAACCTTCTTAATGCTGAGTCACTCAAGAAGTGCAAGCCAACAGTTCGTATCATCAACGTTGCTCGTGGTGGCATTGTTAACGAAGCTGACCTCGCTGCAGCAATTAGCGCTGGAACTGTTCAGGGTGCTGCACTTGACGTGTTTGAAAAAGAACCAACAACTGAGTCACCTTTGTTTGAACTGCCATCAGTTGTTGTTGTTCCTCACCTTGGAGCCTCAACTGCAGAAGCACAGGACAAAGCTGGAATCACCATTGCTGAGCAAGTGCAACTTGCCCTAGCTGGAGACTTTGTTCCTTTTGCGGTGAACGTTTCTGCTGGAGAAGTTTCAAACGTTGTGCGTCCCTTCATGGGACTTGCAGAAGTACTCGGACGTTTCATTGGTGGACTTCTTGACGGAAAGCCAGGAGACCTCGAAGTCACCTACCAAGGCGAGCTTGCGGGTTCAGGAACGAAAATCCTTACCCTCTGCGCGCTCAAGGGACTGCTCACGGCTTCAGGTCACGATGGAGTTTCATTTGTTAATGCCCCGCAGCTTGCGGCAGAAAACAAGTTGTCATTCTCAGAAGAATCAGTTGTTGATTCTCCTGAATACGTAAACCTCATCACCGTTAAGGCAAACGGCCACTCAGTTTCTGGAACGCTTATGACAATTGGCACACGCCTCGAAACTCGAATCGTGAGTGTTGACGGTCACAGTGTTGAGATTCCACCAGCCAGCTCAATGCTCGTGGTTCGAAACGACGACCGTCCAGGAATGATTGGCCATGTTGGTATGGCACTTGGTGATGCTGGCATTTCAATTGCATCAATGGCAGTAGGACCAGATCCACAGTCAAAGACTGCACTTATGGTCTTGTCAACTGGTTCACCAACCCCAGCGAATGTTATTGAATCACTTCGCGGTGCCAACGGCATTGTCGACATTCACCTCATCACGCTTCGATAAGTTTTTAAACTCGTAGTTACAACAAAAAATCCCCGTGACCAAATGGCCACGGGGATTTTTTTATTGACTTTAGAAGTCGCGGTTAAATTTCACCGGGCTAATTGCGTTAATGCGCGCCATAACTTCTGGAGTTAGAAGTGGCAAGACATCGAGTGCCGTCATGTTCTCTCGAACCTGAGCTGCGCTAGACGCGCCAGTGATGACTGTTGAAACGTTCGGGTTCTTTGCACACCAAGCAAGTGAAAGTTGGGTGAGCGAAACGCCAAGGTCATCTGCAACAACCTTTAGTTCAGCAACCTTCTTGTTCTGCTTCTCGTCAGTGAGGCGGTCTTTCAACCACTCGTAACCAGGAAGTGTTGCGCGTGAACCAGATGGCGCACCATTGAGGTACTTACCGGTGAGCAGCCCTGAAGCGAGGGGAGACCAAATAGTTGTTCCAAGGCCAATGTCTTCGTACAGGCGGCGGTACTCATCTTCAATTGTTCCGCGGTGAAGGATGTTGTACTGCGGCTGTTCCATAACTGGCTTGTGCAAGTGATGCTTGTCAGCAATGTCGTATGCCGCACGAATTTCATCCGCGCTCCACTCACTGGTTCCCCAGTAA
>CAIJWX010000107.1:0-12541 GCA_903824535.1 uncultured Actinomycetes bacterium
CAGCTCTCTTGGGATGTCGTTCGACCATGCCTGTACTGCGCCAGTGTCACCGCCACCCATGTCATTCACGTTGAGCTCCATGTTCAAGTTCGGGTAGAAACTTGTTAGGTACTCAGGGTGTTCTTCAGTGATGAACTTTCCGTAGTGCAGGGTGCGAGCAATACCGTGAGTTGCGAATTCCATGTGATCAAACCCACGGTGTGGGCCCATACGACCATCAAACCAAGGCTGTTCAATTGTTGGAATGCCAAGTTGCGCAAATGAGTTCTCTGCAAAGCGACCAAAGACGTCAAGGAACGGCTCGAAGTGTGACTTACCAATAAGGGCAGTTGCGTACCCGGCGTCATGGAGCTCTTCAGCGAATGATGGAGCATCAACGCGGAGCGCAACTCCATTCATCCACGCGCCGTGTGTGGTTGGGAACTGGCCAGTGAGCATTGATGCACGTGACGGCATGCAGACAACTGACGATGGCTGGCAGCGCTCGTAGCGAATACCTTCTTTGGCGAGCTTGTCGACAACTGGCGTTCGCGCGATTGTTCCACCGTTAGCGCCAACTGTGTCGTAGCGCTGTTGGTCAGTTGTAATAAAAAGAATTTTGCGTCCCATGATTACTTCTTTACTTTCTGCTCTGCGATTTCTTTAATTTTCTCCAACGCACCCTGAGTGCCAGCACCAATCAGTAGTGCGAGCACTTCTGGTTCTGCAGTTGTTGAATAAATGCACAATGTGTCGTTTGGCGCAATTTCAATTACGTCAATGATTCCGTAGTGAAAGGAGTAAAGAGGAGCCGTGATCTTGTAAGCAAACCTGCGAAGCGTCGGATCCACCGTGAGAATCTCTTCAGGCATGTCCATCCCCATAGAAACAGTGATGACGCGAATGCGTGTTTCAGGATCGTAGGTGGCCTTGATGATGCCGGGGAACCAATCTGGTTGTGACTCAGGGACTTTAATGATGTCCCATACCGTGTCAGGATCTGCCGCAATACGTATTTGTTGTCGAATCGATGCCACACATCTCCCTTGGACGTTCATAACTTAGCCTCAGAACCCGTAAGGTTTGTGCGTGCAAAGTTTGTTAGCCATTGACCTGCCCCTCGGAAAGACAATGACTCGTGCGCTCCTTGACTGCGTGAGCAAGGAGCAAGCATTTTGCGTTCTAGATCAACGACTTTCGCCACGTAGGCGCGAGGAAGATCTCGCACTCTTAGGTGCAACTTCCATCCTTACCAACGAAGGAATTCAAGTAATCGCTGGAGGGCGCGAAGTAGAAGACGGCACCGGGCTTGTCATGCTCACATCCGGATCTAGTGGCACTCCTAAGGCGGCAGTGCTTACGTGGAACGCACTTCGTGCGAGTGCTCGTATAACGCAGGCGACACTGCGTGACGTCGAACCACCAGTTTGGTTTCCGTGCCTGCCAGCAAATCACATTGGCGGTCTTGCTGTTCTTCTTCGCGCAATGCTGGGCGATGCTTCGCTCGTATGGGGAGACCCTGACGACTTAACTTCTGGTGCATCAATGGGCGCAACACACATTGCAGTTGTCCGAACTCAATTAGCCCGACACGACCTCAGTGGTTACAAAACGGTGCTTCTTGGTGGCGCTCGCCCACCAGACGGCGTGCCAACGAATGTCGTTACTACGTGGGGAATGACTGAAACTGGATCAGGAATTGTTTATGACGGCTTCGCACTTCCAGAAGTACAGCTTTCAATTCTTGATGGTGAAGTGATTGTCAAGACACCAACTTTATTCAGTGCTTACAGAGATGGGACGCGACCAAGTGTTACTGGGCCCGATGGAACAAGTAATTGGTTCCCAACTGGTGACGCTGGAGAAATTAGTGATGGAAAACTTTCGATTCATGGACGAATTGGATTTGTTATTAATACCGGTGGCGAAAAACTATGGCCTGAAGACCTTGAAGCGGTGCTTTTATCTCTTGATGGCGTTAGTGATGTTGCGGTAACAGGTGTTGACGACCCAGAGTGGGGTCAGCGAGTTGTAGCGCTCGTTGTTTCTAACGGCCAGAAAATAGATGATGCAATTACGAATATCGCAGCAGATCGAATTGGCCCATGGGCCAAGCCCAAAGAGATCCGGTACGTTGCTGCAATTCCACGAACTGCCAATGGCAAGATTCGTCGAAGCGAACTTACTTTCCTCCACTAACTACGCCACCGGTTGGTTGCGTAGTGGTGCCACCATCAACGGTAATTGTTTGTCCCGTCACCCAAGTCGTTGCATCGCTCACAAGCGCGAGTGCAACTGAAGCGATGTCGTCTGGTTCACCAAGTCGCTTGAGTGGAATGTGACGAACAACTTTTTCTTCATTCTTTTCCCAAAGTTCGCGTGAAATATCTGTTCGAATAAGACCAGGCGCGATTGCATTAACTCGAACAGTTGGCGCGAGCTCCCATGAGAACTGCTTGGTTAAGTGGATTACCGCGGCCTTTGAAACGTTGTACCAACCAATTCCAGGCTCTGGCACAAGGCCACCAATTGAAGCAATATTTAGAACTACCCCCCCGTGGTCCTTCATCCATTGATGCCACGCAGCAGACGTATGAGTGACGATTGACATCTGATTCACTTCAACCGTCTTTTGCATTTGTGAGTCACTGATGTCAACAAGTGGGCCAAAGTACGGGTTGGTCGCAGCATTATTAACGAGGATGTCGAGAGAGCCAAATTTTGCGATCGCGTCGCTTACAACACGATCAGCATCACTCCTTGATCCCACGTGGGCAACAACTGCTGCAACATTTTCATGGTTAGTGAATGTTGCTAGTGCCTCGTTGAGGTTTTCTTCCTTTCTTGAAGAAATAACAACCTTGGCTCCGTTGTCATGGAGGGCATGGGCAATGGCTAGCCCTATGCCCCTACTTGCTCCAGTGATTAATGCGACTTTGCCGTTCAGATTTGTATTCATACAGCAAAGACTAGGTCCTCACTACGCTAATGAAGTGACGAATCGACTCCTAGGGGCATCCAGCGCTTATCTAAGCCAACACGCTGAAAATCCGGTGGACTGGTGGCCCTGGGGGCCAGAGGCGCTGGAAGAAGCGAAACGACGTGATCTACCTATCTTTCTTTCGATCGGTTACGCCGCGTGCCACTGGTGTCACGTCATGGCACATGAATCTTTTGAAGATGAAGCAATCGCACAACAAATAAATGAATCATTTATTCCAATCAAGGTTGACCGAGAAGAGCGTCCTGACGTTGACGCTTTTTACATGGCTGCGACGCAACTCGTGTCGGGTCATGGTGGCTGGCCAATGTCTGTGTTCTTACTTCCTGACGGAAAACCGTTTCTCGCTGGAACGTACTATCCGCCAACTGACAGAAATGGACAGGTTGGCTTTCCGAGACTGCTTAGCGCCCTTACTGACGCATGGGCATCACAGCGCAGCGTGGTGCAAGAACAAGCACACAAGCTTTCTGATGCCTTAGAGCGTGAGATTGCGTTTGTCGATCACCTAAAAGTGCATGACGCTGTAGTGGACCTAAAAGTAGTTCGACAAAAGCTTCGAGATGAACTTATTGAAAGCTCTGACCCACTAGGTGGATTTGGTGGTGCACCTAAGTTTCCTCGCCCTTCGTACGTCGAAGCTCTCCTCGAGTTCAGAGACGAAGAAACCAAAGACGTGGTTGCAACAACACTGAATGCAATGTCGAGAGAAGGAATGTACGACCACCTTCGCGGAGGATTTGCTAGGTACAGCGTTGATGCGCAGTGGCACGTTCCACACTTCGAGAAAATGCTTTGTGACCAAGGTCTGCTCGCCAGAGCCTATTTGCAAGCATCCAAACACGAGCCCACAAGTGAATGGCGTGAAGTAGCGCTCGACACAATCAATTTCGTGCTCAATGATTTACGAATTGAGAAAGGATTCGCATCATCACTTGACGCTGACGCGGATGGTGAAGAGGGCTCACACGTCACCTGGACACCACAAGAAATCACCGACGCACTTAATGACACAGCATTAGCTAAGCGAATTCTTGAGAGATACCGAATTAGTGACCCAGGGCTTTTTGAAGGAAGATCAATTCCTCGACTTGCAAGTGGCGAACCATTCACCGCGCCACTAGAGCTCACGCAGTCACTAGATGCACTTCGACAAGTTCGATCTGCGCGCGTGCAGCCAGGTAGGGATGAAAAAGTAATTTTGGAGTGGAATGCCATGTTCGCATCGGCATGTCTCAGGAGTGGCGATGGAGAACTCATCTCCGAAGGAATTGCACTGCTCACCTCACTCAGGTCGTCACACTTCTCAGATCAGACGTGGTGGCGCACTGAGAACTTGCAAGCTCACGCAACCGCGAACGATCTTGCATGGCTGCTCGATGCCTACATTGACGCGTTCGAATGCACTGGTGATGATGCATGGACAAAACTCGGCGAAGAACTCGCAACGTATCTGGTGGCGCACCACTGGGACGGCGATGTTCCAACATCCAGCAACCCAATCGTTGGACGTGGTTTCTTTACCCAGAGCAATCACGTGAAAGATCTTCCATCTCGACCTAAAGAGATCTTCGATGGTGCAACGCCTTCAAGTCATGCAGTTGCCTGTCGGGCAATTGCGCGGCTGGCACTCTGTCTTGGTGACAACAATCTGCTCAGCATCAGCCAACGTCTCGTTGAGCTTGCTAGCTCACTCGTTGCGACCCACCCCGGCTCGGTACCAGATTTAGTGAATGCTGCTGGATTCGCACTCACTGGAGTTGAAGTAGTTATTCCTGGGGCACCAAATGAGCTCACCAAGCACGTACGATCATTACCCATGGTTCGTAGCGTCCTCATTACCGGAAACGGCTCGTCACCACTACTCAGTGGTCGAAGTGAGGGCCTTGCCTACGTCTGTCGCGCAGGGGTATGCCAGCTCCCCGTTGGATCAATTGAGGAACTCAACTCACAGCTGATCGAAGCTGGAGCACTATGAAGCTCCTCAATCGAGACCCCGCCTCAAAGGCAATTAAACATCTTGTTGAAAGGACCGCTCATCATGAAGAAGTCGATCTTTCACCTGGAACCAAAGTTTTTGGCCTAGTTCTTGGTTCCACTAACGAAACAACAACAGTTGTTGACCTCACTTCTCAGTCAATCATGCGCTGGCGTATTCCGTGGCCGAAGGGCTACGAGACTGACCTTGCGATGTTTGACGTTGTCGAAGGCGAACTAGCTACTGATCTCGAGCGAAATGACTTGGCGCAGCCTGAAGCAGTTACTTTGAGCGGACTACCACGTCGACTTGGTTCATACAAGGGTCGAAGAGTTAAGAAGTGGTTAGAAAATCTTGCGAGTCCTGCAGATGGCCCACTCTTTGGTTTCCGTGGACCCTCTGCTCCGTACTGGGAATTTCGTGGCGAGCGACCAAGTGTTGCACTCATTGCTGTTGACCGTGGTCCACAACTTCTTAGAAGAACCGATGACGGATCAACATGGGTTCGCTTCGGATGGGCCGGAGATGATGTTTGGCTGCTCTGCGAAGATGCTCACGCAATTAGAACAATGGAGACAACGAGAGAAGTATCACTTGCAGGAAAGAGTCTCGCAACGGCGCTTGGATTTAAACCAACCTATGTACTAACTACTCTGTCAGCGCCGGTTGAAGGTCACTGCTATAAAAGCTGCACGGGACTTTTGCCGCGCAATTAATTATTTAGGAAGCTTGCCTGAAGAAAGCGCTTCAGCCATTGCCCATCCAAATACAACGAGGCGCTGACCCTTCGCTGGCTTTACACCCTTAAAGAATGTTTCAGCACCTTCAGGAATTGGTCCCTTTGAAGTTACGTAGTCAAGTCCACCAACAGGTCCTGGTGTGACAGTCATGATGAAGGTCTTATCGTCAATTGACTTCTCTGAACCAAAGCGCTTCGCGAGGCGTCGTCCCCAAGCGCGGTCTTCACCAGTTGGCTTGTAGCCAAGGCGAGGAACAACATCGTCGAGTCCTAAGAATGCACGGAAGCCATCGGGTGAGGTGAGTCGAGAACCAAGTAGCACATCTTCATCTGGGAATGCGAGCAGTGCACGGCGGAACTGATCGTGCAGAATCGCCTTAAGTGTCTGGTCGGCCTTAGCGTTACGGTCTACAAGAAGCAGCCCTACGAGAAGCGATGGCGTTCCACCAATTCGTTCGAGTGTGCAAAATGAGTAACCGCGAAGCTTGTTGCCTTCACGACACTGTGTCACGAGGACCCAGTTTTCTTTCTCTTTGGACAAGAATCCAATGTCGAAATTAGGTTCGCGATCTACGCATAGATCTGCCATCTCGACTAGTTCTGCGTCGGAGAGTGCGGTGGTGTCCTTCGTAGTGACGGTCATTGACATAGGGAACATTCTACGACTGTTCCAGACCCCCTAAATTTGGCCTATGCCTTTATGACGTTTAGGCCGAATTCGGTCCTTAAATCTCCCACTACGTTGGCAATGTTCACCTGGTACTCAGGACCCAGTTTGTAGGCCTTTCCAGCCTCGCCAGTTTCAACAATTACCGCCGAAGGCCCGGGGTGGCGAGCAAGGATTTCGCGAAGCGTGGCAATGCGCACTGGGGTGAGGTCTTCTGGGCGGAATGTGAGGCGAAGTTCACCAGTTCCGTTATCGAACTTCAATGTAGTTACCTTCATTGCGCTGAAGCGAACTTCATCATCTCGCTGGTCCATTCGACCCTCAATAAGCACAATGGCATCTTTAACGAGGTATCCCCCACACTCTTCAAACTTCTTTGTTGAAAAGTTAATTTCCATTGATCCGGTGAGATCTTCGAGTGTGACACGAGCGTATTGCTGTCCAGTTTTAGTTGGCAATACCTTCACTTCAGAAAGAATGCCACCAACAGTTACAAATCTTCCAGCCTTGGCGAAGTCTTCAGCATTTTCGCGCACTGAAAGTAACGTCCCATCAGTTTTTGCAAGAAGTCTGGCTTCAATCTCAATTAACGGATGGTCAGAAATATATGTTCCAAGCATTTCACGCTCGAAATCAAGCTTTACATTCTTGTCCCATTCAACGTCATTAAGGACAATCTCTGTTCCTTCCCAGTCATCTGTTCCGCCCTCATCAAGGGCGGCGAACAATGTGGAAATCCCAAGTGAAAGGTCTTTGCGACGGTTAAGCGTTACTTCAACGATTTCTTCAACCTTGGAGAAGAACGAGAGTCGGCGAACATCAAGTCCGTCAAACGCTCCGGCTTTAATGAGCGATTCCATTGAACGTCTATTTAGTACGGCTGGATCAACGCGGCGACAAAAGTCGTACACCGATGTGAACTCACCGTGAGCTTCGCGTTCCTTGACAATTTTTTCTACAAGTGCTTCGCCAACATTTCGTACTGCGGCCATTCCAAACAAGATGGTGTTATCTGAAGTGAGACTTGGAGCGTATTCACCAAACGACTGGTTCACATCTGGCACACCAACCGTGATACCCATTTGACGAGCTTCGTTCAAATACGCTGCAGCCTTGTCTTTGTCGTCACTGAATGAAGTGAGCAGTGCGGCCATGTACTCAACTGGGTAGTTAGCTTTCAGCCAAGAGTTTTGATACGCAATGAGCGCATAACCGTACGCGTGAGATTTGTTGAAGGCGTAGTCAGCGAATGGCTCAATTTTGTTAAAGATTGATTCACCGAGTTCGGCGCCGTAGCCCTCGCGCTCAGCACCCTCGACGAACTTCTTTCGTTGGGCCTGAATCATTTCTCTAATTTTCTTAGAACAGGCTTTACGTAGATCATCCGCTTCAGACATGCTGAATCCAGCAATCACTGTGGCCACGCGCATGATGTCCTCTTGATAGATCATGAGCCCGTATGTTTCACCAAGAATGTTCTCTAGAACCACGTGGTCATAGGAAACGTCTTGTCGTTTGTTTTTACGGTCCGCGTAGTCGTTGTGAACGTTTTCGCTCAGTGGGCCCGGACGGTAGAGAGCCACAAGAGCTGCAATGTCGTCGAAACTGGTCGGAGCAAGGCGGCGCATGAGTTGGCGCATCTTGACACCTTCAAGCTGGAAGATGCCCAGCGAGTTTCCTTTTTTGAGCATCTCGAAAACCTTCGTGTCATCAAGTGCGACGTTGTCAATGTCAACGAGGATGCCGTGACGACGTTTAATGTGCTCGAGTGTTCGTTCAATAATTGCGAGGTTTCTAAGTCCAAGAAAGTCCATCTTGAGAAGACCGAGTTTCTCGATTGCGGTCGCTTCGTACTGGGTAACAATTGGAGCTTCTTCGTTACTGTTCGGACTTGATTTACGCTGCACCGGAACGTACTCAAGTACGGGTTCTTTAGTAATAACTACAGCCGCGGCGTGGATGCCATCTTGTCGACGTTTGTCAACGAATCCCTTAGCAACATCAACCGTGTGTTTTACCTCAGCGTCTGTGGCGTAGAGCTCGCGAAGTTCAATTGCTTCGGCGTAGCGTGCCTCATAACCAGGCATTGGAGTGAAACAGGCTTCCAGTGGAAGGTCTTGACCCATGACGAGTGGTGGCATTGACTTAGCAATTTTGTCACCAAGCATTGGCGGGTAGCCAAGCACGCGGGCTGCATCTCGAACAGCAGCGCGAGCTTTAATTGTTGAGAAGGTAACAATCTGAGCAACGTGATCAGATCCGTAGCGTTCAGCGGCGTAGCGAATCATGTCCGAGCGGTAGCGCTCGTCGAAGTCCATATCAATATCTGGCATTTGCTTTCTGCCTGGATTGAGGAAGCGTTCAAAAATCAGGCCATACTTAATTGGATCAAGTTCAACAATGCGCAGACAGTACGCAATGCAGCATCCAGCAGCTGATCCACGACCTGGACCAACGCGAATATTTTTTTCTCGAGCGTGTCGAATAAGGTCCCAGACCACGAGGAAATAGTCAGAGAAGCCCATCTCAGCAACAACGCCAAGTTCATAGTCAATTCGTTCTTGAATCTCAGGGGTAACAACGCCGTAACGCTCGCGTGCACCCTGAAGCGTTAGTTCGCGAAGGTATTTATTGGCGCCGTCTTTATGTGTAGCGCCCTGTAGAGCAGTAGGAATTGGAAACTGAGGAAGAGCATCATTATCAAATTCAATTTTTACGTTTGCACGTTCAGCAATAAGAAGAGTGTTGTCACATGCGTCTGGAATCTCACGAAATAGGTATCGCATTTCTGCCGCAGACTTCAAATAGTGCTGGTCACTCTGGAAACGGAATCGATTCGGATCAGCAACGAGTGATCCAGTTCCAATGCAGAGCAGCGCATCGTGCATTGCTGCATCTGAGTGGTGCACGTAGTGAAGGTCATTCGTGGCCAGTAGTGGCGCATTCAAATCTTTAGCAATCTGAAGCAACATTGGGTTTGTGCGAATTTGTTCAGGGATGCCGTGGTCTTGCATCTCTATAAAGAAGTTTTCTTTTCCAAATATTGTTTGCAGACGGCCAGCTAAATCAACACCCTTTTGGTAATCATCTTGCAGCAATGCTTGAAGCACCACTCCACCTAGACATCCAGATGTTGCAATAAGACCTTCGTTATGACGCTCGAGAAGTTCCCAGTCGAGACGAGGCTTGTAGTAGTACCCCTCAAGAAAAGCTTGCGACGAAAGTTCTCGAAGATTGCGATATCCCTGATTTGAAGTCGCGAGCAATGTGAGGTGGTGGTACAGCTTTTGTCCACCTTCGGTCTCGCCACCCGTGTCGTCAATTTTTCCACGCCGAGGTGGTCGGTCGAATCTAGAGTTCGCCGCCATGTAGGCCTCAATGCCGAGAATGGGCGTGATGTCATGTTTGCGACAGGCCTCGTAAAAATCAATTACGCCGTAAAGGTTTCCATGGTCAGTAATTCCAATCGCGGTCTGTCCGTCTGCTTTTGCGGCGAGCACCATCTCTTCTACACGTGCAGCACCATCGAGCATTGAGTACTCGGTGTGATTGTGAAGGTGTACGAAGCTTTCAGCCATTCGCTGAGGTAATCCTTTCGAGGCGACTCTGGAATTTCGACCCTAGTGCCTCGATGTCACAAAACCGGGACACTTTTAGAGATACGTTCCAGCATTTGGTGGAGTCGCCCCTGGATTAAGGGTTCGATCACGCATTTGCTCAAGTTGTGCGGCAGCGGCAGCCTGCTGGGCAAAAAGCGAGGCTTGGATTCCATGGAAGAGCCCTTCGAGCCATCCAACGAGTTGCGCCTGAGCAATTCGAAGCTCTGACTCTGATGGGACTTCGACAGCGAAGGGCTGAGACATGCGAGAAAGCTCTCCACTTAGATCTGGAGAAAGCGCGCCAGAGAGTTCCTTAACTGATGTTTCATAAATTTCTCGGAGCCGAGCTCGGCCAGCTTCATCAAGAGGCGCGCTTCGAGCTTCATCGAGAAGTGTCTTCACCATTGAGCCAATTCGCATCACCTTGGCCGGCTGGGAAATGAAGTCGGTGTTCTCCTCACCCTTTGTTGCTGACTCTTCTCCAGGGTTTAGGACCTCATCTGGCCCCACTGCTTCGTTCTTAGATTGTTCTTCTGCCATCTACGTAGTGTGCCAGAGATTGGGGTCTCTTCGTGCGCCAGGCGCCCTGTTTAACCATCGGTAGACTTACGGGCAATGAGAGTTTCGACACGTGGTGACTACGCCAGCCGGGCGCTACTTAGCTTGGCATTGCACGGAGATGCAACTACCCCCACGTCTGTTCGAGACCTCGCTGAACGTACCGGACTTCCCCAGCCTTACCTCGAGCAAATCCTCTTGAATCTCAAGGGTGTTGGACTAGTTCGATCAAAGCGCGGTGTTGGCGGTGGATACGTACTTGCAAAGGAAATTGAGTCAATCACCCTTGCCGAAATCGTTGCCGCCGTTGATGGACCAATCGTTGCTGGAGACTTTGGAGAACCTCACAAAGATGGGGCCTGTGACCACGAAGGTCAGTGTGTGCTTCTAGGCGTCTGGGCTGATGTAGGAAATCACATGCGTGAACACCTTTCGAGTTTTACGCTCGCCGATATGGTTGACCAGGCAAAAGGCCTTAAGCCCGCCAAGCGCACGCACCACGAATAACAAATTCTTATGATTCTCTTTAGAATCAGCTCACGGTACTGAATTACCTTGTGGTAAATTAGCAATGTCTCGGTAGGAGAAATACCCATCGGGGCACAAGTTCGGGGGGACGAAAAGGAGTAGTTGTGAGTTCAACCGTCCGCCGTACAGCAGTAAACACCAACGACATGTTGGGTCTCTTAATGCGCGATCTTGATCGCTACCCAATGCCTAACTATGACGAGCAAGTAGAGCTCGCAAAGCGCGTTACCGCAGGTGACGAAGAAGCTAAAAAACAAATGGTTGCCGCAAACTTGCGCCTTGTTCTTCACTGGGCCCGCCGCTACCAAGACCGTGGCGTCGAAATGGTTGACCTTGTTCAAGAAGGAACATTTGGACTTCTACGCGCCGTTGAAAAATTCGACTGGGAACGTGGATTTAAATTCTCAACATACGCAACTTGGTGGATTCGCCAAGCACTTCAGCGTGCAGTCCAGCAACACGGACGAACAATTCGTATTCCGCTCGAAGTCGGAGAACAGCTTCAGCGCCTAGAAGCAACCGCAGCGGAACTAACTTCAATCTTTGGTCGCAAGCCAACTGATGACGAGCTCACCGAAGCAACTGGCATGAGCAAAGAAGTTCGCGAAGGACTTCGTGGCCTTGCCGGAGTAACAGCAAGTCTCGACCAGCCTGCATCATCAGACTCTGCAACCACCCTTGGTGACCTTGTTGCCCCAAGTCAGAACGACTGGGTTGGCGAGATTGAACAGAACATGATGAATAACGAACTTCATGGTGCGCTCGACAAGCTGACGTTATTGCAGCGAGAAGTTTTGGCACTTCGATTCGGTCTTCACGGTGCTACCCCGCTCTCACTTCAAGCAACCGCAACAAAGATGGACATTGGTGTTCGTCGAGTTCGTCGAGCTGAAGAAGAAGCACTCGCAATTCTTCGCGGAGATGATGCAATCATCGCCGCACACGAAAACGCTTAAAGAACCACCGTTGGTGGAACCAGTGGCGTTAAGTCTGCTGGAAGTGGCGTAGTAGTTGTAATCCATTCACCCGTTCTTGGGTGCGCAAAAGCTAGCGACGTTGAGTGCAAGAAGAACCTGTCCTCGTGGAGCCGCTTTTCACGACGGTGACCGTAGCGTGGGTCATTTACAACAGGGTGACCAATCGTTGCTAGGTGCACACGAATCTGATGTGTTCGACCCGTATCTAGCTGAAGACGAAGCAACGTCATGGCGTGAGGTTTATCAATACGCGTAAGTACTTCGTATCCAGTGCGCGCTGGACGTCCATCTGCACGCACTGCCATCAACGTTGGAGTCCTAGAGGACCTGCCAATTGGCGCATCAACCACACCACGTTCTTCTGCGACGTGTCCTTCCACCATTCCAAGGTATGTGCGCTCCATAGAACGCTCCGCAAGTTGATCAGTCAAGTTGAGATAACCCTCGGGAGTTTTTGCGACGACCAGTAAGCCCGAAGTTCCCTTGTCAAGTCGGTGCACAATTCCTGGGCGAAG
>CAIJWX010000108.1:0-13791 GCA_903824535.1 uncultured Actinomycetes bacterium
ACCAGAAGTGAGCGTGAAGAACGTCTTGATGCACTTCTCGTTACTGGAGCTACCCGCGCCTACGGAGCAGGTAACCGAGTACGCGCAGAAGAACCCGACGAATTCAGAACGCCGTTTGAGCGTGACCGAGACCGCATCTTGCACTCAACTGCATTTCGCCGGCTAGCTGGAAAAACTCAAGTCTTTGTCTTCCCCGACGATCACATGCGCACTCGCCTCACTCACGCACTCGAAGTTGCTCAAGTTGCAACTGGAGTTGCTCGAGCAGTCGGACTTAACGTCGCACTCGCTGAAGCAATTGCGATTGGTCATGACTGTGGTCACGGACCCGGCGGTCACGCGAGTGAAGAAGCACTTGATCCGTACGTCGAAGGTGGCTTTGACCACGCGACGTGGGGTGCCAACGTTTCACTGCTGCCACTAAACCTCTGCGTTGAAACTTTGGATGGCATTAGAAACCACTCGTGGTCGAGACCCGCTCCAATGACCCCCGAAGGTGAGATCGTTAGCTGGGCAGACCGCATTGCCTACGTGTGTCACGACTTCGAAGACGCTGTGTCTGCGGGGATTATTACTCGACACGAGTTACCAAAGATTGTTCGTGAGCGTTGCGGTGACAATCGCCACAACCAGCTCGGAAGTTTCATTAACGCCATGATTCGAACAATCCGTGAAACAGGCATCATTGGAATGGACGGGCCAACCGCCGAAGCACTCGCTGCTTTTAGAACTTTTAACTACGAGACCATCTACCTACGTGGCCCTTCACGTGAGCAGGCACAGTCAGTAGTGCACATGCTTCGTGCTCTCGTTGAGAATTTCGTAAAGAATCCAATGCTGATTCCAAACATTGCTGAACAAAATGGCGAAGTATCAGATGCAGTTATTTTGCACGAAGCCGTTGCCTACGTTGCAGGCATGACTGACCGCTTTGCTTGTCGCAGTGCGGTTGCGTTACTTGACTGGCCTGAGGACAAACTCCCAAGCGGAATTGACCGTTAGGACTTAGCGGCCTTCATAAGGTCAATGCCTGGTGTGTCGCCACCCTGCATCCACTGAAGACGCTGTTCTGTTGTGCGAACAGCTGAGCGCATGTGAGGCAAGATCCAGAACTTGTTGTTGATAATTGCGTCTTCAACCATTTCACCAATGATGCTTGGGTCAATACCACTGTTCACAGCTTCAGCAGCAATGCCTTGTACGGCCTTGGCCATTGGGTTTTCAGCAAAGCTTGCAAGTTCCTTTGGAAGGTTGCGACCTGATTCGTGAATACGAGTCTTTACGAATCCTGGGCAGAGAAGAGAAGCGTGCACGTCTTTTCCACTGAAGGCCAACTCATGAAAAAGCACTTCAGTCATGCCAACTACAGCGAACTTACTGGCGCAGTACGAACCCATTCCCGGAACGCCACCGAGGCCAGCGAGTGATCCAGTGTTAATTACGTGACCTTCGTTTTGGTCGAGGAACATTGGAACGAATGCGTTGATGCCGTTAACAACGCCGTCGACGTTGATGTCCATGACCCAGTCCCACATTTTCTTGTCGGTACCAATAAGTGGTCCGCCACCAACACCTGCATTGTTGAAGATGATGTGTGCAGTGCCAAAAGCCTTAACCGCTTCGTCACGAAGACGGTTAACGTCGTCAGCACTTCTGACGTCAATGTTCACGCCAATGACGTTCACGCTGTTGCCCTTGAACTCAGCAACAACTTCGTCGAGTGGTCCTTGTTCAATGTCACCAAGTACGAGGTTTACGCCCGCCTTTGCCAACTGCTTCGCAGTTGCGAGTCCGAGGCCGCTTGCGCCTCCAGTAATGACCGCAGTCTTTCCCTGTAGTTCCATGATTCCCCCTAGTTACTTAAACAAGTTTCAGTTCTTGACGATAGACCCTGGCCGGACCCTGCTTGGCTACTGTCTGTGCCAGTGCTGTAAATGCCTTGGCAACGTCGCTTTCTGGGTCACTGATCATTACGGGAAGGCCAGTGTCGCCACCGCTTCGAAGCTTCGTCTCAAGTGGGATTTGGCCAAGAAGTGCAATGCCCAGTTCGTCAGCTAATTGCTTTCCTCCACCGGAACCAAAGATTTCATATTTCTTTCCATCGTCGCCAGTGAAGTAACTCATGTTCTCAATTACTCCGCGAACGGCAAGCTTGAGTTTGCGAGCCGCATAAGCAGAACGCTGCGCCACACGCTGTGCTGCTGCTTGTGGCGTTGTAACGACGTACATCTCAATACGAGGAAGCACTTCAGAAAGTGTCAACGCAACGTCACCAGTTCCTGGTGGCATGTCAATGAGGAGGAAGTCTGGCTCGTCCCACCCTGCTTCAGTGACGAGTTGTTCAATAGCCTTGTGCAGCATTGGACCACGCCAGATAACTGGCTGCTCGTCTGGAACGAAGTAGCCCATTGATACGCAGCGAATGCCGTGCACCAAAGTAGGGATAACGGTGTCACCAAGAATGATTGGGTCATTTGTTGCACCGAGCATCTTTGGAAGTGAGAATCCGTACACGTCAGCATCGAGCACACCAACCTGGTGTCCGGCTTGCGCGAGAGCAATCGCCAAGTTGACCGTGACCGAAGACTTTCCTACTCCACCCTTACCTGAAGATATTCCAAGCACGCGTGTGCGCGAAAGTTTGTCAAGAAACTTTGGCTTCGCATCTGCGCCGTGGTCGTGAAGGCCGGGACCAGCTGGCGCCTGCATGGCGCCTCGAAGGAAGTTGCGAAGACCGAACCGCTCTTCGTCGTTCATGGAGCGAACAACAATCGTTGCGCCTGGGCTAATGCTTCTGATTCGGTCTTCTAAGACATTGAGATTCGGCCACTCGGTAACGGGAAGCACGAGTTCAACTCGAACAGATCCATTTACTTCTCCAATGGCTCCAAGAAAGCCAAGTTCTTCGAGGGTGCGAACGAGCTGTGGTTCAACAAGTGCACCGATTTCACTGCGGAGTTGGGGGCTGAGCGTCAAGGGGGTCCTTTAGTAGTCATCAGAGGTTACCGTCGTGGTTGACCCTTACGCACCTAGACTTTTAAACGTGACTAATTCGCCACTAGATAACGAACTTTTCACCGCCTCGGTGACGAGTCTCACCCATTCCTTTGGCGACAATACCCGTCGAAAGATTTACCTCTATTTACGCGATAATCCTGGCGCCACCGCAGCTGACCTAGCGCTGCACTGTGATGTGCACGCCAACGTTGTCCGCCACCACCTAGAGCGCCTCAGCGAAGCCGGATACGTCACCTTTGACAATGTCCGTAAAACCACAGTTGGACGTCCTTCCAAGGGATACCGCGTGGTTGATGAGAACTTCGTGATGGACGGCTCAGTTCGCCGTGATGCACTACTCGTTGCACTCTTGGAGATGGCGCTCGAGCGCCTTGGCCCAGATGCAGCAGAACAAATGGCCCACGACGTTGGCGTTCAGTACGGTCGAACACTCGGTTCATCAGTGGCACCAACTGAATCAACTCGTACGGTTAAAAACGCCATGGAATCAATTGCTGGCATTCTCACGGCCCACGGCTTTGATGCACACACCGAAGAAAAGGGTTCGTCACAGTCTGTAGTTTCAGACAACTGCCCTTTTGGCGCCGCCGCAACACAGCACCCCGTGCTCTGTGCGGTTGACCGTGGACTTATTTCTGGAATGCTCGAAGGCCTCGGCGCCAAATCAACTCGAGTAACACTCACGTCACGCGCACGCGGTGACGATACGTGTCGAGTCACGGCTTAATACACGTCAACAGTCGATATGAGTTCTTCGACTGAGCGAGTTCCCCTAGGCGTCATAGCAAGAGAATGGCTCCGGCTTGGGGTGACAGGGTTTGGTGGGCCACCAGCACACATTGCGCTTCTTCGAAAACTATGTGTTGAGAAAAATAGTTGGATTGAACCATCTGAGTTCGAAGACAGCATCGCAACAACAAATTTACTTCCCGGGCCAGCATCAACTCAGCTCGCAATATTCTGCGCATGGAAGCTTCGTGGAGCTCGCGGAGCGCTCATTGGTGGAGTCTGTTTCATCGCACCAGGATTACTTCTCATTATCGCGTTAGCTGCAGTGTTTCTAACCAAGCACCCAACTGATTGGATCCTTGGTGCTGCTGGAGGTGCAGGTGCTGGTGTTGCAGTCGTGGCACTCAATGCTGCCTTTCAATTACTCCCGGGAAGCTGGCAGCGGTTTACAACTTCACAGCGCCCACGCTGGTTCTTCTACGCAACGCTCGGAGGGCTCTGTTCCATCTTTTTCCCTGCATTCGTAGTACTTGCTCTTCTGGCGTGTGGGCTCACGGAAGTTTTGATTCGATCTTCTGATCACCGACTTGGATTTATGGGTCCAATGGCGCTTGGACACGGTGCTGCACTAACAGGGTTAGGAGCGTTGTCCTTCGTTGCGTTGAAAGTAGGAGCACTCTCCTATGGTGGCGGTTTCGTCATCATTCCACTCATGCAACACGACGTTGTAACTACGTATCACTGGATGAGTAGTGCGCAATTTCTTAATGCAGTTGCGCTAGGTCAAATAACTCCTGGGCCCGTAGTCCAGACTGTTGCCGTTGTTGGTTACAGCGTGCGTGGAATAACTGGAGCATTGATTGCTGCGTTTGTTGCATTTGCCCCTTCATTTATTTTCGTACTCGTCGGTGCTCCGCGGTTCGAGCGAATTAGAACAAATAAAAATGTCACATCATTTTTTGCTGGAGCCGGAACAGCTGTCCTCGGAGCAATTGCAGGCGCTGCAGTTCCACTCACACGAGCACTCCATCACAGCTGGCAAATCCCTCTATTGGCTCTAATGTTCGCTTGGATGTTTCTTCTCCGCAAGGGAGTGGTCAGTGGTCTATTGCTTTGTGGGTCAATCGGAATTGCACTTAGTTTTTTTGGCGTGGGCCTTTAATTACGGCTTAATACCAAGTTTGTTTAAGAACGGTATTGCAATCGCCAGCTGACCTTGAGACGGCTTGAGTGACAAGAACTGCTTAAACAATTGCGTAGCGATCTTCTTCTCACCACTGTACGAAGACGCAATAATTGCTTCATAGAGCACTGGGCCAGGATTATTTGGTGCAAGATCTGCCGCCTCGGAAATAAGTCGTGTTCCCTTGATTACAAGTTCCGCATTCTTAGAACTACTTCCAGCGCTGAAGTCAAGCCACCCAGACTGTGTGAGCGCAGTGACGTTCTTGGGATCAATTGCTAATACTTGACTGTACGCATCAAGTGCCGTCGCAACTTGACCGTTAGCAACATCAGCCTCTGCTTCTAGGAGTAATTGCTTCACTTGTGCGCTATTTCCAAGTTGCACTGAACCAGTAATTGAAGTTCCTTGCTGGCGAGGAGAAAGTGCTGACCAGAGAATTATGGCAATTGCCGCGCTGAACGCAACTATCGCCACAACAAGCAGTCGCTTATTTCTGGTCCTTCGGACAGCTACTTTCGGGGTTGCATCTTTGAGCGCGCTGATCTTCTCTATGGCAATGGCAATTGCTTTTTCTTCACGAGCAACTATTTGCTCATAGTCAGCTGAGGAAAGTTCTCCAGCGTCGAGTTCACGCTTAGCGTCTTGAAGCGATGCTTCGCGTAATGAGACCTCGTCTCTTAATACTTGCTCTTCGCGGTTCACTTCGTCCTTTTTCTAAGACGAAGTCCCACTAGAAGAATTGCGAGCACCACAAGTAGTGGTCCTAGCCAAAGAACAACGCCAATGCCTGATGTTGAAGGACTCAGGAGTATTTGTGTGCCGTATCGTGCTTCGAGTGACGTCAGAATCTGAGTATCAGTTTTGCCGCTCTTGACTGATGCTGAGATTTCATTTCGAATGGCAATTGCAGACGTTGAGTTACTTACCGCAACTGAGATGTTTTCACATGATGGACACTTCACCAACGTTTCAAGATGCGTAATGCGTGACTCGGTGCCTGAAGTAGTTGGTGCGCTAATGAATGCAGCACTAATCACTAGGACACAGGCCGCGAGCCACAAAGAAAAGGACTTCAGTATTTTCATCCGCGGACCCGACTGACAACTTCATTTAGCTGCTTGGTCGAAACTGGACCAATAAGTGTCGCTGCTACTTGACCCTGCGCATTGATGACAAACGTCGTTGGTGGAGATGTGACGCCGTAGCTATTAGCAATAAGGCCATTGGTATCAATAATTGATGGAAAAAGGTCACCGTATTTATTTGCGAATGATGTCGCGGAGCCAACTGAGTCATTAAAAACAACTCCAATGACTTGCACGTGATTATTTTTTTGTTGCCAAGCGAATGATGAGATGTTTGGAGATTCCACTTGGCAAGGGACGCACCACGAGGCCCAGAAATTTACGACCACAATGTCACCGCGGTACTTCGAGAGTGAAAAATTGCCACCGAATGAGTTTGTTTTCAATTCTTCACCGGAAAAACTCGGGGCCATTTTGCCGAGTAGTGGGCTCTTAACGCTGGTGGCGTCATTGACCGCATGGCGAGTGCCGAGGAACACTGAGAAGGCAACCACTACAACAAGAAGTGCAGAACTTGAGATAGCGACAATGCGTCTCAACTCGACACCTCATTGTTGTGTCTGCGACGAAGGAACGAAAGCACACTTCCGAGTCCAATAATCAGACCACCTATCCATAGCCAGCCAATAAGTGGCTCAACTGTGACTCCAAGAACTACTGAGCCAGCTGGCAGGTCGTTTTGAACCTGCGCCCCAGAGGCTTGTCCGTTGCCACCCACCGCGTCAAATGTGACGTAGACGTCTCGCAGCAGATTTGAATCAATCGCTGGAGTTCCAACACTCTGAGTTGATCTGCCATTAAACGTAGTGATGGCTGGGCGAAGTTCGTGACGCCCAACTAACACAATGAGTTCAGTAGAGGTTTTAAGCGAATCCTTTACTTCGTGCATACCGAAGTACTTAACTAGCTGACCACTTATAACTGTGCTCTGTCCTGGAGCTAGTGAAACTTCTTCACGCGTGGTGTACGAAGTTGAAGTCACGATGCCGAGCGCCAAGATGACAACACCGATGTGAGCCACCATGCCACCAAGCGTTGGCGCGCGTAGGAATGACCAGGTGTTGTCACGGCGCTTCGAAGCGACAATGATTGAGCGAATCATTCGAAGCGCTGATCCAGCTGCTGCAGTTCCAAGGAAGTACGCAAGTAGTACTGCGGGGTGGCGAACATTGAACGCAATGAGTACAGCTACAACCAGTACTGCGGTCCATGCGCTGAAGCGAATACGCGTCCACAGCACATCCTTGTCTGCGGTACGCCAACTAACTAGTGGCGCTAGTGACATCAAGAAAAGCAGGATGATGCTCATTGGCGCAGCAATAGTCGCGAAATATGGCGTTCCAACGGTTACTTGCCCACCGTTGATGGCTTGGTAGAGAAGTGGGAATACGGTGCCAAGTAACACAACAATTGCGAACCCTACGAACAACACATTGTTCGCAACGAAGAGTCCTTCACGTGAAAGCGGGTGGTCAACACCAACTGGTGAGCGAAGTCTGTCCCCTCGCCACGCAATGAGTCCGAGGCCCACCGCAATGCTTGTAAAGAAGAACCCAATCAGCAGTGGACCGAGGGTGCTTGCAGAGAATGCGTGCACGCTCACAAGAACTCCAGACCTAGTGAAGAACGTTCCAAGCACCGTGAGAGAGAACGTTGCGACCGCGAGCGAGAGGTTCCAGACGCGAAAAAGTCCACGACGGTCTTGCACAATGACTGAGTGAATGTACGCAGTTGCCGTTAGCCAAGGAAGTAAGGCTGCGTTCTCAACTGGGTCCCAGCCCCAGAATCCTCCCCAACCAAGTACTTGGTAACTCCACCAAGCTCCAAGAACAATTCCCACACTGAGAAGTCCCCACGCGAGCACCGTCCAGCGACGCTGCTCGAGTGGCCAGCGGTCTTGCACGCGGCCAGTAATAAGCATGGCAATAGCAAAAGCGAATGGAACAGTAAAGCCCACAAAACCCGAGTACAAAAGTGGCGGGTGAATCGCCACCAGAGGGTTGTTCTGCAGTAGTGCATTAGGGCCAGCTCCTTGCAACACCTTGGCGGTGTTGTGAAGGAACGGATCCGCAGGACCAGCCATGATGAGCAAGAAGAATGCACCAACAACGAATAGGACAATCGTTGCCCACGAGACAACAGAGTCGTCAGCTTCGCGGCGATAGTAATAAATAACACCAACCGTGAGGGCACTAAGGATCAGTGACCAGAGAAGCAACGATCCTTCTAGCGCAGACCACATTCCAGTAATTGAATAAATAAGAGGCGTAAACGTTGCATTATTTTCTGCAACATACGCCAGTGAGAAATTGTGCGTTATCAGTGCAGTCTGCATGTCACCAACGGCGACTGAGATTCCCACGAGTAGAAGTAATGCCCACTTCAGTGAGTGACTTGACTTCTTGCTTCTAAGCGCAAGCGCTTGGTTAGCAATACCACCAATGGCGGCGAAGAAGGCAAAATAGAGCGCAATTCGTCCTACCCAGGAAATCATCGAACTGTTCCGTTCGGTGCTTTCACACGATTTGGATTTTTCTCAATATACGAAGCGGTGTGCTTCACCATAATTTGCGATCCGTCAAAGTTCATTGAAGTCTTTGTCGTGAAATGACCAACCACGACTACCGGGATGTTGTCTTGGAATAATTGTGGAGGCGTGCCGTGAGACTTCACGAATACTTCGCCCTTCGATCCTGTTATGTAAAACGAAGCACCCGATGAGGTGCGGTTAATTGAACCAGTCTTCACAACGCCTTCTAGTCGCATTGTCTGAGTACCAAATGTTGCACGCTTCGCTAGAACTTGATCAACCGTTTCAAAGTAGTTAAGTGAGTGCAGGATGCCCTGGCTGAGTAGCACAATGATTGCGACGAGTAGAACTACAACGACGCCAATTGATCTCACACGACTTCGGTTTTTTGTTGCTGGTGGAGCGACTGGACTTAACTCAATCGTGTTTTCAGCGCCCGACACGTCGTCCTCGCCACCAGATTGAAAACACGTAGAGACCAAGCCCTACGTAGGTGAATGCGTAGCCCCAGTAGACGTAGTTCATGACTGGGCTCCCTCACGTCTGCGTGCAGCCAGTGCATCTTCTAGTGACGCACCAGCGAGTGTCTCGCGAAGAATTTCGAGACGGTACCGGTAACGAAGTAACCAGAAATACAACATGGTGAAGGCAATAAAACTAATCAACAGCGTCCAAGCTTGGATCCCATGAATCAGCAACGAGCGGTCTGAAGTAAATACTGTTGCGCCTTGGTGCAGCGTCTTCCACCACTGCACGGAGAAGTGAATAATCGGAACGTTGATGGCGACAAGAACTGCAAAGACTGCGCTTCTGCGCGCACGTAGTTGTGGGTCATCGTTTGCACGGCGAAGCGCCAAGTAACCGAGTGCCAAGACTCCGAGAATTGCAGATGACGTCAGGCGTGCGTCCCAGGCCCACCACACTCCCCACGCGGGCCGGCCCCAAATGGACCCAGTAATAAGTGTGAGCGCAATGAATACAACGCTTACTTCCATTGCGCAGTGCGCAACTCGGTCCATAACAACTGACCTAGTGCGCTTCCATAAATACAGCGCACTCGCAATTGCTGCGGTGCCAAATGAAACATACAGTGCGACCCACGCAACTGATGGGTGGATGTAAACAAGTCGAGCAAGCTCACCTTGAACTTTGTCAGGTGGAACCACCCAAAGGCCGAGGACAAGATTCACACCCATAAGAATGAGTGTGACCGGTCCGAAAAGTCGCTGGGAGAGCTGTTTCATCATGATTCCTCTAGAACACCGTAAAGGAGAATTCCAATTCCGGTGTACACGGCCAGTGCAACACTGAGAATTAGCCACCATTGCCAGATTCCACCGTGATTTAGAGCTGCGCTAAATGAACGTTCACCCGCAATAAGTAATGGAGCAAATGCTGGAAGAGCGAGGACCGGAAGTAGCGTCGCCGCCCCTTCTCCTCCTGACGTGAGTGCACCGTACAGCGTTCCAGCTGCTGCAAGAGTGCACAGAGTTACAAGAACACTCGGTAGCGCCAGCAAGGCACCGTGAAGACTGGTGTGAAGTGCAACTACTGACCCACCAAGCAAGATAAGTCCAGTTGCCCAGAGTTCAACACTCAGTGCCAGCGTCTTTCCAAGAAACACGCCCGCGGGGTCAAGCCCCAACGTGGCAACTGAAGATCTAGTTCCAGGAGTTTTTTCAACACCTTGACTGCGGTTGATCATCAGTAACGTCACGAGCAACGTCACTAAATAAAACAGACCTGGTCCCGACGTCGAAGTTCCGGCACGCTGAGGTCCGAGAGCAATGCCACAAAGCAACAGCGCCATTGCGCCAAAGGGCAACACTTGCCACAAGAGCACACGACTTCGCATTTCAATCCGTAAATCTTTTGCGCAGACAAGTAGAGCAGTACGAATCATGATTCACTCACAATTCGTCCGCCACCAAGGACGAGCGTGCGCGGTTGCAGTGCTTCGCTCTTAAGTTTGTCGTGAGCGCTTATAACAACAGTCGACCCACCACGAAGGACGTCAGCAATAAGTGCATCGAAAAAAGTGCGTGCTTCATCATCAAGTGATGCGTAGGGCTCGTCCAGCAACCAGATTTCTGGACGGCGAATAAGCAGCCAGCTGAGTCCGAGTCTGCGACGCTGCCCGGCACTTAGTTTCTTGGTAACCGTATCGATACGGTTACTTAGACCCACTCGACTCAGTGCGCGTTCGATTTCAATTAGTGGACGATCTAATGCTTTTGCAGCGAACGTTAAGTTCTCTCTCACGGTCAGATCGTCATAGAACGATCCTTCGTGGCCAAGCCACCCGACTCGGCGCCTCAGTTGGCGAAGGTCACCATTTTTTAGATCAATCCCTGCAACGGTGCCACTTCCCTCGCTTAGTTGCACAAGTCCAGCTAGTAAACGCAGAAGACTTGTCTTGCCCGCACCGTTGGCACCAGTAATAACTGTCAGAGATCCTGGAGGTAATTGAAGGTCAAGGCCGCTTAGGAGTGGAAAGCCACCCGAGAGAACTACTGCGTTTTCTAAATCAATCGAAGGGGTAACTGCGTTAGTCATTACGTGCGACTAACGCTGCAGTTCTTTCATGTCTGCAGCCACCATCATCTCTACGAGGCCGTAGAAGTCAACTTCTGGTTCCCAGTTGAGTTCAGCCTTGGCTTTAGATGGGTCTCCAACAAGTAGATCAACTTCTGCTGGGCGAATAAATGCCGGGTCAATGACTACGTGCTTCTCCCAGTCAAGTCCGACTGCCTTAAAGGCAACTTCTACAAGTTCTTTAACGGAGTGAGTCTCACCAGTTGCTACGACGTAGTCCTCTGGTGTGTCGCGCTGCAACATTGCGTACATTGCTTTCACGTAGTCAGCGGCGTAACCCCAGTCGCGCTTCGCGTCGAGGTTGCCCAGTCGAATTTCTTTAGCTTGCCCAAGCTTAATTTTCGCGGCCCCATTAGTTACTTTTCGAGTCACAAACTCTAAACCTCGACGAGGTGACTCGTGATTGAAAAGAATTCCCGAAGAAGCGTGAAGGTCGTAACTCTCACGGTAGTTAACCGTGATCCAGTGGCCGTAAACCTTGGCAACACCGTAGGGACTGCGTGGGTAGAACGGTGTGTCTTCACTTTGTGGAACTTCACGAACACGACCAAACATTTCCGATGAACTGGCCTGGTAAAAACGAATCTCCGGATTAACAATGCGAATCGCGTCAAGCATGCGAGTTACACCAAGTGCAGTTGTTTCACCAGTCAGTACTGGCTGCACCCATGAAGCCTGCACGAAGCTCTGCGCTGCAAGGTTGTACACCTCAGTTGGCTTGAAGTCCTGCAAGATGTGAATGAGCGAAACCTCGTCCATGAGGTCACCGGACATAAGAGTGATCTTGTCCTGAATGTGGCTGATGCGCTCAATATTCACTGTTGAGGTTCGTCGCATGAGGCCAGCAACTTCGTATCCCTCAGAAAGTAGGAGTTCGGCGAGGTAGGAGCCGTCTTGGCCAGTAATGCCAGTAATCAGCGCACGCTTTGCCACCGAGAATCCTCCAGAAATGGGTGTAACTGAGTGTTCAGTTCCGCATGTAACTCTACTACTGGCGATGAAAAGTCCTCATTACTGCGCATAGCCTTGGTTTGTGGCCCGTATATGCGTAGTGAGCTTTCGCCTTGGTGGCACTGATGGCGTTTCAATAGAAGCAGACAAGTGGATGAACGCTCTTCGCTCTCTCGGCCACAGCATCACAGCAGTTGCTGGCGAGGGAACAGCTGATGTTCTTCTTCCTGGTCTTGCAATAAATGCTGGCGCACCACCTTCTAAGCAAGAACTCACATCTGCGTTTAAGGATGCAGATCTAGTGATTGTTGAAAATCTTTGCTCTCTTCCACTCAATGTTGCAGCGCGAGAAGCGCTGTACGAAGTTCTAGATGGAAGAAAAGCACTATTTCATCATCATGATCTTCCATGGCAACGAGAACATTTGGCTCACTTGAGTGGGCCACTTGACTCACCCGACTGGCACCACGTCACCATCAACGATCTATCTAGGCGTGAACTTCATGAACGTGGCATCACAGCAGTCACACTGATGAATAGTTTTGAGTGCAATCCCCCACTCGGTGATCGAACTAAAACAAGAGCCGCTCTCAATATTGCTTCACAAACACTCGTACTTCTTCCAACACGTGCCATTCCTAGAAAGAATGTCGGTGGTGCATTACAACTCTGCGAGTCACTCGACGCCGTGCTCTGGATTCTTGGGCCAACTGAAGATGGTTACGACAATGAGCTAAAAGGGTTACTTGAAGGAAGCAACGTCGAAGTTAGACGTGGTGTCCCTAGTGGAGTATCAATCCATGATGCTTACGCCGCTTGTGATGTTGTTGTTATGCCATCAACCTGGGAGGGATTCGGTAACCCAGTAATTGAGTCAGTCACGCACCGACGCCCATTAAGCGTGTATCCGTATCCAGTATTGAATGAAATTGAGTCGTACGGATTCGAATTCTTTGATCTCGACGAAGTTAATGAACTAAAAGAATTTCTCAACAATCCCGACGAAGAATTTTTTGAAAGAAATCTCAACGTTACTGGTCAGTATTTCAACCTCAATGATCTACCTAAAAGACTCGCAAAGCTTCTTGCTGGTATTGAAATTTCCTAGTTCGCACTAGTCTTTATATGTGGCAATTATTGAAGAACGACCGCAGCACTTAGAACGCCGCGAGCAACTGCTCGCTGTAGCGAAGAAAATATTCGCCGAGCGTGGCTTCCAGTCAACAACAATGGACGATATTGCTAAAGAAGCTGGGTTCACCAAGCCAATCCTGTATCAGTACTTCCAGTCAAAGACTGAGCTCTATAAAGAGATCGTCGCCCAGATCGCCGAGAGCATGATTCACTCACTCTCCAAAGCCGTCAACAGTGTTGAAGCCCCAAGGGCCAAGATTGAAGTTGCGTTCCGTGTTTACTTTGACATGGTGGTGAGCGACACTGACGCTTTCCGCATTCTTTTCATCCACGCCCACGATGGTGAAACCTCAGGTGAACTACGCAAACTAGAAACTGGGCTCATCTCTTTCATGGTTCCCTACATTGATCTCTCAATCAGCAACGACCACCGTCGCCAGCTCGCAGCTGGCGTGCTTGGTATTGCTGAAGGCGCAGCCGTTGTCTGGCTCGTGCAGCAAGAAGCCAAGGGCTGGCCAGTTGTTGCTGCTAATGAAGCAGAGCGCCTGGCATCACGCAGTGCC
>CAIJWX010000109.1:0-1855 GCA_903824535.1 uncultured Actinomycetes bacterium
ATGGTGCTTGCTCGCACCCTTGCGCAGTCAACCATGGTGGTTGTTCTCGATGAGCCAATCACGGGTCTTGATCTTCGCCATCAAATGGATCTACTGGAGCTTCTGAAGAAGGAAGTCGCAGAGTGTGGCCTCACGGTACTCGCGACGTTGCACGATCTCACACTCGCTGGACAGTTTGCAGACCGACTTGTTCTACTCGACAACTCACACGTTGTTCTTGACGGTCCTGCTCGTGAAGTAATTCGCAATACTGAGCTCGCTAGTAGGTACGGCATGCAATTACGAGTCGTTGACGTTGACGGCGCAGATGTTGTTGTGCCAGTTCGCTCGTAATTACCACCTAGACTTACCTTTACAACGAAGGGAATTACCTTGCGCCGTACGCGAATAGTTGCAACTATTGGACCGTCATCTGAAAGTGATGATGTCATCAAGGGTCTTGTCCTCGCGGGTGTTGACGTATTTCGTCTTTCCTTCGCACACGGTGACATTCCTTCAAACATTGAGAGACTTCGCCGACTACGCGTGCTAGCGCCTGACGCTGCAATCATGGTTGACATTCCAGGCCCAAAGATTCGTGCAGGATCATTTGGAACTACTCCAGTACAGCTAAACGTGGGTGACCGAGTTGAGCTCTACGAAGCCTTTGGCGAGACATCAACAAATTCACGTATCTCCGTTGAGCGTGAAGACGTTCTTCGAATGTTAAAGACTGGCGACCGCATACACCTCGGAGATGGTGGAACTTCACTTGAAGTCACTGCAGCCGGAAAAACATTAATGACGGTTGTTATTTCTGGCGGTGGCGTAATGGGTAAGCCTGGTCTCTCACTTCCTACTTCAATAATTGCGGACCGACTTCCTACCGCTGATGACCGTGACCGCCTCGAAGCACTGCGCAGCGAGAAATTCGAAATCCTTGCGGTTTCGTTTGTAAGAACAGCATTTGACGTGGTTTCAGTTCGCACCGTGCTTGGACGAGACGATGTCATGTTGATGGCCAAGATTGAAACTGGTGAAGGTATTGAAAACCTTTCCGAAATTATTGAGGTCTCTGACTCAATCATGGTTGCTCGTGGTGACCTTGGCGTTCGCATGCCGATTGAAGATGTGCCACACCTGCAAAAGACCATTGTTCACGAAGGCGTCAGGTACGCACGACCAGTAGTAGTCGCCACACAGATGCTCGAATCCATGACGCACGCTCAAGTTCCAACTCGTGCTGAAGTAACTGACGTTGCTAACGCTGTTCTCGACGGCGCTAGTGCAGTAATGCTTTCGGGTGAAACTGCAATTGGTGATGACCCCATAGGTACGGTTGTGACAATGGACCGTATTGTTAGGCGTGCTGAAACCTCATTTGATTATGAGAAGTGGGGCGCAGGGCTTGGCCTTCAGCAAGGTATTACTGATCCTCACGACCCAGCTCGCATCACTGCAGCAATTACAGGATCTGCCTGGCGCGCCGCAATGGAAGAAAAAGCAGTGGCAATCGTTGCGTGCACTCGTTCAGGTATGACCGCACGAGCAATTTCAAGGTTCCGACCTCCAATGCCAATCATTGCAATTACTCCAAGCGAAGCAACTGCTCGTCAACTTCGTAGCTCTTGGGGTGTGCAAGAAACTTTCATCTCACAAGCAACTGCAATCGATGATTTGTGTGAATTCGCAATGCAGCAGTTAAAACTTGCTGGTATCGCAAAAACTGGGGACCGCATTGTTGTTATGGCCGGTTCTTCTAAGGGCGGTGCTTCAGTAACGGACACTGTTCGAATGATTGTTGCTAATTAAGCCTTAATTGGTGCCCCCGGCAGGAGTCGAACCTGCGCACATGGCTTCGGAGGCCAATGCTCTA
>CAIJWX010000110.1:0-2618 GCA_903824535.1 uncultured Actinomycetes bacterium
CCTTGGCCGCATTGATGAAGAAGGATTTATCTACATTGAAGACCGTGCCAAGGACATGATCATTCGTGGTGGAGACAACGTTTACGGTGCTGAAGTTGAAACAGGAATCTACGAAATTCCTGAAGTGTACGAAGCTGCAGTCTTTGGTATTAAGCATGAGCGTCTGGGTGAAGAAGTCGCCTGTGTAATCATGACCAAGCCTGGAATGACGCTTACTGAAGAGCAAGTCTCAACATACCTAAATGGACGTATGGCAAAGTACAAGATTCCAACTCGAATCGCATTTACAACTGATCCTCTCCCTAGAAACCCTGCGGGCAAGTTCTTGAAGCGATCAATGGAAAAGTTGTACTTCTAAAAGTTTATGAAAAATAACATTTTAAAATCAGTTGAAGAGCGTACCGAAAAGGCAATTTTCTCCTCACGTTGGCTGCTCGCACCCTTTTACGTTGGACTAGTTCTCTCCTTATTTCTATTACTTGGAAAATTTGGACAAGAGTTCTTTACACTTGCAAAGCCACTATTTTCTCAGGACACCCATCATCTTGTTTTAGGCATACTTGGACTTCTAGATTTGACCTTGCTTGCAAATCTAATTCTGATAATGATTTTTGCTGGATATGAAAACTTTGTATCTAAAATTGGTGTCGCAAAAAATTCGGTTGATCGTCCAACATGGATGGGAAGAGTTGACTTTGCTGGGCTCAAGATTAAATTAATTGGATCTTTGGTTGCGATTTCTGTAATTGAGCTTCTGCGTGATTTCATGCAAGCCAATACAGTCGTTCACGACGGCCTTAAGTGGAGACTGTTTATTTACTTGGCGTTTGTTGTCAGTGGAGTACTCTTCGCGCTGATGGACTTTATCTCTGGAAAACGTGAAGTTATTGATCTTTCCATTGAAAATGCAGAAAAAGAACAGTAAACGTAATTAACTGCATTTCATAATTTTTGGATGTTGAATACATTTCTTCTGTCACCTTTACGATTGTCCAATGAATACTTTCTTCGCAGGCAAAAGGTTTCTTGTAATCGGTGGTTCTGGAGTTTTAGGGTCTGAAATATGTCGTCAACTAATTGCTAATGGCACAGTTGTCACTCTCTGTGCCCGTACAGAATCGAAGATTCCAGACGACCTATTGGAGCTCTCGCACTCAACTGCTGACATTGGCTCAAGGGATTCGCTACTACTGGCAATAAATGAAATTGGTGGCATGTTTGATGGAATTATCAACGCCGCCGGGGTAGTTGCGTTTGGACCTATTGGCGAAGTGCCTGAAGAAGTGGTTGCTGAGCTCTTTCGCACGAATGCAACAGGAACAGTCAATGTTCTTTCAATGGGCGCTGCCTTCGTCAATGAAGGAGGCGTTATTGCCTCGCTAACTGGTGTTGCGGCCGATGTGTCAGTTCTCGGCATGAGTGCGTACTGCGCATCAAAGAGCGCAGCTCACAGCGCAATGGCGGTTGCAGCGCGTGAGTTCAGGTCAAAGAAGATCAACGTCCTTGACATTCGTGCTCCACACACAGAAACCGGTTTAGTCGAACGTGCACTATTTGGCGTCGCACCAAAGATGCCTCAAGGTCTTGAGCCATCGTTCGTCGCCAGCAGAATTCTGAGCGCTATCGCCAGTGGTGAAAAAGACTTGCCGGCTGATGCGTTTGCTCAGTAGTCACGAGTTCTAAAGCACTTGAAGAAGTGCCACGGTTGCAAAGAGTGCGCCAAGCATCCATGAGATAGTTCGCAGTAAGTGAACGTTACGAAGCTTGCTTTGCAGCGTTGAATCAAAACGACGGGCAAGTTTTTGGTGAATTGGTACTGCACTAAAGATTGTTAGAGCCACTGCGCCAAGCGCGCATAGTGCGCAGAGTATCCACATGACCAATGTTGCATGCGGTCGCGAAAATAGCCACATGGCCAGTCCTGCGGCCTGAGCAATCCATGCAATGCCAACCGCCCAGCTAATCCGATTCGAGTGGTGGAAATGGAATGCTTTCCATTTGTCGTCGTCAACAAAGTCAAACGATGGGTATACGTTCAAAGCGACCGTGACTCCAAGGCCAACTAAGTACCAGCTCGAAATAAGGGTCACCAGGATTGCGTAATGCATACCTCGAGGCTAGGCCCTAGGTCGCGTGCTGTGGCTTGAAATAAACCTTAAAACTATGGAGATTTGCTGGTCAGATTCTGCGCAGGAACCCTTAGAATTATTTGTAACATTAACGCCCAATACATGGAGAACAGATTTTTATGAAGCGCAGCATTTCTCGTTGGATCCCAGCAGTAGTCGCCCCTTTCGTAGTGGCCACGTTCGCATTCGGTACTTCAGTTGCTTCCAGTGCCGAAGTTTCACTCCCTGCAAAGACTCCGTCACAAATTCTTCAGTTCATCAACACAGATCCAAACGTCGCTTTCTCAGGAAAGATCACCAAGGTTGCCAATCTTGGTCTTCCTGCAGTGAATCTGCTGCCAAACATTTCTCAAGCTTCAGTTCAGGGAAACTTGGCAATTGTCCTTGGACTACTTGCTGGAACCCAGCAAGCAAATGTTTATTACAACAGCCCCTCATTAGCCCGCGTACAGATGCTTGATCAAATGTCTGAGCGCGACTTCATCGTCA
>CAIJWX010000111.1:0-2064 GCA_903824535.1 uncultured Actinomycetes bacterium
ATCGTCACCTGGCTTTGCATCCTTGTAATAAGTAACACCTTGAATGAGTGAGCTTGCGCAGTTTCCAACGCCCGCTATGGCCACGCGAATCTTTTCCATGGCTCTCCTTTCCTACTTCACTTCTCGAGCGAAGGCTTGCTGATTACTGCGTTCGGTGGACAACAAGTTGTCAATCCACGCGAGGTCCAACTCAACAGCGTGTGCGGCGTGATCCATTACGTCACGTGCGTAGCTGTCTAGTTGTTCGTTATTTGCGCCAGCACGAACTTCTGCGAGGCGCTCAACGAGATCTGTGCGACGGCGCTCTAAAAGTCCAACGCGTGAAGGTGGCGTTAGGTACTTAGCGAGAGCCATACGAAGTGAAAATTCTTTTGCGTCATCGAGTGTTGCGGTGTCGCTTAAGAGTCCTACGAATTCTGCGCGGCCACGTTCAGTGATGCAGTAGACCTTGCGACCCCTACGCCCAAGACCTTGGCTTTGTCGAAGTGAGCGAAGAGATGCACGTTCACCCGAAAGTGATCCAGTTGAAAGGGGGCTGACACGTGGCTCGCTGGGGGTGGCTGCTTCCACAAATCCATGGCGCTCAAGTCGTGCCAAAGCGGGGTAAATAGAGCCAAATGAGACATTTGCCGAGATTCCCAGGCGGTCGCGAAGCTGCGAACGAACCTCGTAGCCGTGGTGGTCACGGTCCATAAGTAGGCCAAGGATGGCAATGTCTAACACGCGAATCATCATATCAGTTCGATATATCGAATGTGTCATTATGCCGATTTCCCTATTTTTAAAGGGGCGCGGTAATGTCACCCCTAATGGATAAGAGCTTTCGCACCAGTACCGCCGACGGAGCGGTTGTTGAGTTTGGTCTCGTTCGTCACGCCCTGCTGGCAAAACTTGCCGATGGTTCACTTCGTCACGAAGACATTTGTGACGCACACCCTGAACTACTTCGTGCAGCAAAAAATATTGGTCGAACCACTGGCGAGACGTGTCCAGTGTGCAGCGAAACTGAACTGGTTGAAGTCACCTATGTATTTGGTGCACGACTTCCAGCTGGTGGCACGTGTCCAACATCTCGTGCAGAACTTTTAAAACTCGAACGTCGCGAAGATCCAGTGCAGTGTTACGCCGTTGAAGTCTGCACCGGATGTTCATTCCACCACCTCGTAAGAAAATGGAAAGCGGGCGATCGTCGCCAACGCAAATCACAGCCGGTTGCACAAAAGAAGGCTCGCTCGTGAGCATCAGCGCTCCACAAATTCGTATTCGCAAACGTCGTAGTGGGTCCGAACCAATAGTCATGGTGACTGCGTACGACGAACCAAGCGCTCGTTACTGCGACGCGGCTGGTGTTGACATGTTGCTTGTTGGTGACTCGGTCGCAAACGTTGTACTTGGACACAGCGACACGCTTCATGTTTCAGTCGAAGAGATGTGTCACCACGTTCGCGCCGTTGCTGCAGCGAAACCAAACGCACACATTGTTGCTGACATGCCGTGGATGAGCTATCACATCAATGACCGTGAAAGCGTCAGAAACGCAGCAGCATTGATTCGTGCTGGTGCACACAGTGTGAAACTCGAAGGTGGTTCAGTCAGGCGCGATGTTGTTCGCGCAGTGCTCGATGCAGAGATTCCAGTTATGGGACACATTGGGCTCACTCCACAAAGTGTCCTCGCCTTTGGTGGATTTAAAGTTCAGGGCAAAACCCTCGACGCGGCGAAGCTGTTGATGGAAGACGCACTCGTGCTGCAAGAAGCCGGTGTTTTTTCAATGGTGATTGAAGCGGTGCCGCCAATTGTTGGCACCCAGATCACCCAAGCGCTCGATGTACCAACAATTGGTATTGGTGCCGGGCCTGATACTGATGGCCAAGTACTGGTGTTTCATGACCTTCTCGGGCTCACCAACCGCAAGCCCGCCAAGTTCGTTCGCCAGTATGCCGACATTGGAAAGGCCATAACTGACGCAGTTTCGCAGTACGCCGCAGACGTCAGAAACGGTTCATTTCCTAGTGAATCAGAGGTTTACGCCAACCCCGACGAACTCCTCAACTAGCCAAAAAC
>CAIJWX010000112.1:0-1971 GCA_903824535.1 uncultured Actinomycetes bacterium
AATTTCGACGATGACATTAACTGTGTCCATGTCTTTGGGCTCCTTATCAATTGCAGATTGCTTTTATATCGTAGTCAACCAACTCAATGGTGCTCCGCCAGATCGGCATAAGATCGAATAAACAGAAAAATCTATGGGGGCTGATGGGTACTTCAATAATGGCTAAACATGCAAACCCAAGGTTGCTCATTACAACTTTGATTTTTGTTACCGCAATGATGGCGGTCATTTCTAGCCTAGGCGCACCTCTCATTAATACAGTTGCCGTTACAAACAAGATCTCACTCAGCACTGCTGAATGGACACTTACAGCAGCACTACTAACCTCCGCAATTGCAACACCAATCATGGGACGGCTCGCAGACGGCCCACGACAGCGGCGAGTTGTTCTTGTTGGTTTGGCAATTGTAATAATTGGACTAATAATTGCAGCACTCTCAAAAGACTTCAAATGGCTGTTAATCGGACGGAGCTTGCAAGGCGTTGGCATGGGCTTAGCACCGGTGACAATGGCAATTGCCCGCAATCAGCTAGATATTCCGATGTCAGCAAAAACTATTGGGACACTTTCTGTTACGTCCTCAGCATGCGTGGGTCTTGGATATTCTGCCACGAGTTTAATTGCCGAAAAATACAACTACCACGTATCATTCTGGTGTGCTTCCTCATTAGTAATAATCTCATTTGTCGTCGCGTGGGCTGTCATCCCAAAATTCACGAATCAGCAAAAACGAAGTTTCGATCTAGTTGGGGCGACACTTCTTACATTTTCACTAATTGGAATTCTCGCAGTGTTGGGCGAAGGTGAAGTTTGGGGATGGACTTCTCCTCTCTCAATAAGTGTTGCTGCGTGCGGAATCATACTTGGGATTTTTTGGGTGTTCTACTCTCTCCATAAAAAAGATGCACTGGTGAACCTTCACCTGTCAAGCACACGTGAAGTAGTTGCAGTAAATGTTACTGGATTCCTAATAAGTATATCCATGTACATGTTTGTTCCAGTAATTGTCGAATTCGTTCAGATTCCGAAAATAACTGGAATGGGATTCGGTTCATCAATACTCACTTCTGGACTTCTTTTAGTTCCATTATCGATTACTACACTTGGTTCTAGCAAGTTAATTCCATTTGCAATGAAGTACTTAAGTTCACGAATCATTATCCCGCTTGGCTGCTCCGTGTTCGCACTTGCGAGTTTCTACTTCGCAATTCAACACAGTTCGCTGTGGCAAGCATTCGTAACTATTGGCATTGCAGGCGTTGGTCTGGGATTCACATTTGGAGCAATGCCTGGATACATAGTCAGATCAGTTCCTGACGGAGAAACTGGTAACGCCCTTGGCATCTTTCAGCTCGTTCGCAGCATCGGCCTTTCAATCGGTAGTGCGGTGGCGGGGACTCTGTTGGCGCACTACACCTTCCATAATCAGTCGTTCCCATCATTAAAGGGCTTCACCACAGTCCTCTACGTGGGGTCAGGGATGCTGGCGATTGCAGCAATTACTAGTTATTTCTTACTCGAATCAACTAACGGTGGATCCTCACCAAAGAAAGATGAATTGGAACGTATGAAAGAAAATCCTGGGATAAGTGGACTGCCCTGACATTATAGTTTTATTGTTATAACTCTTCTACGCTGTAGTTATGAAAAACTACATTATGACCCTCCAGTGCGTTGATGCCCCTGGCATTGTTCTCGCTGCTAGTTCTGCGATTGTCAACGTTCAAGGCAACATCTTGGAAAACGATCAGTTCACCGACCCCGCCACTGGTCACTTCTGCCTGCGCACCCGATTTGAAACAACAGTCGATGACTTCGAAGTAGTACAAAAAGTACTTACCACTGAGCTCGTTAAGTTCAGCCCGACTCTAAAGATTCGCCCCGAAGACCAGCATCGACGTGCGCTCATCATGGTTTCGAAATTCGATCACTGCCTGAGCGACCTTCTTTACCGGCTCGAACAAGGTGAC
>CAIJWX010000113.1:0-2304 GCA_903824535.1 uncultured Actinomycetes bacterium
CCTTCAATGTCTTCAGCAATGATGAGCAGTGGACGACCCGACTGCATAACTTGCTCAAGTACTGGAAGTACGTCTCGAACTGAAGTGATCTTTGATGACACGAGAAGGATGTAAGCGTTCTCAAGAACTGCTTCCATGCGCTCGGTGTCTGTTGAGAAGTATGGAGAGATGTATCCCTTGTCGAAACGCATTCCTTCAACGAGGTCCATGTCCATTCCAAATGACTGGCTTTCTTCAACGGTAATAACACCGTCTTTTCCAACCTTGTCAATGGCGTCAGCAATCATCTGACCAATTTCTGTGTCAGCTGCAGAAATAGATGCCACTTGAGCAATCTGTTCCTTTGTGTCAGCTGGCTTTGAAAGCTCGTGCAGTGAAGCAACCGCAGCTTCAACAGCAGCTTCGATACCCTTCTTCAGCGACATTGGATTCGCTCCAGCAGCAACGTTCTTTAGACCTTCACGAACCATGGCCCATGCAAGCACAGTCGCAGTGGTTGTTCCGTCACCGGCGACATCGTCTGTCTTCTTTGCTACTTCTTTAACGAGTTCTGCACCAATACGCTCGAATGGGTCTTCGAGGTCAATGTCTTTAGCGATTGAAACACCGTCGTTGGTGATTGTCGGTGCTCCCCACTTCTTGTCGAGAACAACGTTGCGGCCTTTAGGCCCGAGTGTGACGCGCACTGCGTCAGCAAGCTTGTTCATACCGCGTTCTAGGGCTCTGCGAGCCTCTTCGTCGAATGAGATCAGTTTCGCCATGGCGATTCCTCCTACTAAGCACGCACCTAATTGGTGCAGAGCAATATTAGCAGTCTAGGGGTGAGACTGCTAATTGAGGTCAGCCCCCGGCAACGGCCGGAACAAGCGAAACGGTAACTCCTGGGGTAAGAACAGTGTCGAGGCCATCAAGGAAACGAACGTCCTCGTCTGCCACAAATACGTTCACGAAGCGGCGAAGGGCTCCCTTGTCGTCAAGAACACGAAAGGCAATCCCTGGGTACTGAGCGTCCACGCCAACAATGGCTTCACGTACGGTCGTTGCTTCTACTGGCACTTCTCCGGCGCCACCTACGAGAACTCGTAGCTGACTTGGTAGTCGGACAATCACGCTCATACTGCAGCCTCCAAGGTGTAGCGAGCAATTGCGTCTTCAGCAGCAGCGAGTGACGGCTTGATCGTCGCAGTCACTACCGCAGTGTCAACAACTGCATCGAGGGTCTTAAGGCCGTGGCCAGAAATAATTGCCACGATTGACTTATTAGGGTCAATCGTGCCGCGCTTGATCATTTGGCGAAGTGACGCAATGGTCACTCCTCCAGCAGTTTCAGCGAACACACCTTCGGTCTTAGCGAGCAGTTCAATGCACTCAAGAATCTCTGAGTCAGGCACTGAACCAATGTCACCACCGTGGCTTCTCAGTTCGTCAAGAACATATGGTCCGTCAGCTGGGTTACCAATTGCTAGTGAACGAGCAATTGTGTTTGGGCGCTGCGGCGTGATGACCTCAGCTCCTTCACTAAACGCAGTCGCAACAGGTGAGCATCCTGAAGCCTGTGCACCAAAAAGAATTGGAGCAGTTCCTTCAACAAGGCCGAGTTCAATAAATTCCTTGAAGCCCTTAGCAACCTTGGTGAGCTGGCTTCCAGAAGCGACTGGAACTACAACCTGGTCTGGAAGCTTCCATCCGAGTTGTTCCGTGATTTCAAACGCCAGCGTCTTTGAACCTTCTGCGTAGTACGGACGAAGGTTAACGTTCGCGAATGCCCAGTCAGGGTGTTCAGCAACGAGTTCAACACAGAGGCGGTTGACGTCGTCGTAGTTACCTTCCACACCAAGCACGGTGCCACCAAAAATTGCGGTCATGGCAATCTTTGACTTCTCAAGGTCACTTGGAATGATGGTGACACTCGGCCACCCAATGAACGCTGCGTGTGCAGCGACTGAGGTTGCGAGATTTCCAGTTGATGCACATGCTGCAGTTGTGAAACCGAGGCGACGAGCAGAAGAGAGAGCGCACGAAACAACACGGTCCTTAAAAGAACCAGTTGGATTACGTGTGTCATCTTTTAGCCAGAGTTCTTTAACGCCGAGAACTTCCGCGAGGCGTGTGGCTCTGCGAAGTGGTGTCCATCCAGCTCCAAGGTCGACAGGCTCTTCACCTGGATCTGGAAGAAGCGCAGCGTAACGCCACATCGAATTTGGTCCAGCTTCGATTGACTCACGCGTGACAACACCCTTGGCTGCTTCTAAGTCGTAATTGACTTCAAGCGGTCCGAAACAGAAGTCGCATGAATAGCGAGCC
>CAIJWX010000114.1:0-2587 GCA_903824535.1 uncultured Actinomycetes bacterium
CAATGGGCCAGGTGTTGTAATCAACCCTCAAATTATTGAGAAGAGTGGTGAGTATCACTTTGAAGAAGGTTGTCTATCTGTCCCTGGACACAGCTGGGAGATAGCGCGACCTGACAAAGTCCACCTCGTAGGTTTCGACCTTGATGGCAATGAACTCGACATTGAAGCCGACCAGTACTTAGGTCGAATCTTTCAACACGAAACAGATCACCTTGACGGCTTCTTGTTGATTGACCGACTTGATCCACCTGAACTGCAACAAAAGGTTAAGAAGATGCTTCGAAAGCAGCACATTGAAATCGATAGTGTTTCTAAAGACGCTCAACGCAACATCTTTGGTAAATAATGCGCATTGTGTTTCTTGGCACACCAGCACCAGCGGTGCCAACACTTAAGGCACTCGTTGCAAACGGTCACGACGTTGTTCTTGTTGTTACACGCCCTGACAAAAAACGTGGTCGTGGTGGTGAGCTCTCTCCGAGCCCCGTCAAATCAGCAGCACTTGAACTTGGTCTCAACGTGTCTCACACCTTGAAAGACGTTAACGACGTTGACGCAGAACTCGGTGTAGTTGTTGCTTATGGCGCAATGATTCCTGCAGCGATGCTCGCGAAAGTGCCAATGCTGAATGTCCACTTTTCGTTACTTCCAAGATGGAGGGGAGCAGCTCCAGTAGAGCGCGCAATTCTTAGTGGTGACAATGAGACCGGCGTATGCATCATGACTCTCGAGGAAGGACTCGACACCGGACCAGTGCACCTAGAGCGACGAATCGCAATTGGCAATAAGTCCTCGAGTGAACTCTTGGAAGAACTTTCAGTTCTCGGCGCGAATGCGCTCTGTGAAGTTGTTGGGTCAGTTGAATTACTCAAGAACGCAGATCCCCAAGTTGGCGAGCCAACGTATGCCGAGAAACTCAACAGTGAAACTTTTAATTTGAAGAACTCCGAGAGTGCCACGCAACTTGCTCGGATAGTTCGATTAGGTCGTGCCTACACATTCATTAGTGAGCGTCGCTTCAAGGTTCTTGAAGCTCATGCAATTGATCACCAAGGCGAGCCCGGAACCTTCATCGTGGTTGAGGGGGCTCCTGCTCTTGTTAGCGCTGACGGTGCATTAGTGCTTGACGTGGTGCAACCTGAGGGCTCGAAGTCAATGGCTGGTACTGCGTGGTGGCTTGGTGCACACTTAGAGCCTTCGTCAGCCCATTGGGGCTAAGCCCTAGGCTAGGAACGTGACTTTCGTTGACGCCGGCCCCGTAGGAACATTTCGCATAACGCCTTCAATCCTCGCGGCAGATTTTGGTGTGCTTGCACAAGAAGTCAAAACAATTGAGAGCGAATCTGACTGGTTACACGTAGACGTGATGGACGGACACTTCGTTCCGAACATTTCTTTTGGCCCTCCAGTTATCACATCACTTCGCAAGTACAGTACGAAATTCTTTGACTGCCACTTAATGATTCAAGAACCGAGTCAATACTTCGAAGCCTTGAAGAAGGCTGGTGCCGATAGTTGCACCGTGCACTTTGAGGTTGGAAAAACTGCAGAGCACATCAAGAATGCTCGAGCGCTTGGCCTTCGAGTTGGGGTATCTGTTAATCCCGACACACCATTTGAAAAGATAGAACCATTCCTTGGTGACATTGACCTCATTCTCATCATGTCGGTCTTTCCTGGATTCGGGGGACAGTCATTTATCTCTGAAGTACTTCCGAAGGTTGAGCGAGCTCGCAAACTGATTGATGAAAATAATCTTCAGTGCGACCTTCAAATTGACGGTGGCATTGATTTAACAACCGCACCAATCGCTGCTCGAGCTGGTGCCAACGTTTTAGTCGCCGGAAACGCAATTTTCGCGAAGGATGATCCTCTCCAGGCGGCAAAAGATATTCGTGCCGCCGGCCTCGCAGCACGCTGATGTCAGTTCCACACTCAGAACTAATGCAGTTGGCAATAGCGCAGGGTGATAAAGCTCGACTGCACGCATCGCCAAATCCTTGGGTCGGCGCACTCATCACCGATCAGTTTGGTGTTGTTATTGCTGAAGGCCATACTCAGGCACCTGGTGAGTCGCACGCAGAGATTGATGCACTTCGCCATGCTGGAGATAAAGCAAAAGGCGCAACACTCGTAGTCACACTTGAACCGTGCTGTCACACGGGGCGAACTGGTCCATGTGTTGAGACAATTGTCGCAGCAGGAATTGCCAAGGTCATTGTTGGCATCACCGACCCGGACCAGAGAGTTTCGGGACAGGGGATTGCGTTTCTAAAAGATGCTGGCATTGAAGTAATTACCGGCGTTGAAGAAGATGCAGTTACTCAACAGCTCGCCCCATACATCTGGCACCGTAAAACTGGCCGTCCATATGTTGTTGCAAAAATTGCATCAACGCTTGATGGCATTGTGGCTATGGCTGATGGATCAAGTAAGTGGATTACTAGTGAAGCGGCTCGACAGGACTCACATTTACTTAGAGCGCAGAGCCAAGCAATTCTCGTAGGCGCTGGAACGGTTAGATCAGACAATCCAGAGCTGACAGCGCGACTTGGCGACATCATCTTGGAACCACTTCGAGTTGTTC
>CAIJWX010000115.1:0-16645 GCA_903824535.1 uncultured Actinomycetes bacterium
ATCAAGAACAACATCGACTTCAACTGACGAGTCTGCGGTAACAAAACCGTCGTCCGGGGTTGGCAAAATTGCAACTAAGTGTTCGCCCTCTTCAACCGACCTCGAAGCTTTTAAAACAACTTTCTCATTGAGCTTCACTGCCCCGCTCGTAAGCAGTTCAGAAGCTTCTGAACGAGATAGCCCAGTCAACATGGAAAGCACACGGTCAATTCGAATGCCGTCAAGTGACCCAGGAATTTCTAGATATAGTTGCTCGCCGTCAAAGGGCTCTAAAACTTCGTCATCGCTCATTTTGTCAACAACCGTTCTCCGCGAAGGGCAGAAACAATCAGAACAATGAAACCAGCTGTTACTGCAACATCAGCCAAATTGAACACGGGAAAGCTTCCAAGAGCTACGAAATCTGTCACCTCGTGTGGTGACGCAGCAAGCCGGTCAATTACGTTGGCAATGCCCCCACCAATTAAGAGACCAAATCCGTATGTTGGAGGCCCAAAAGAGGCTCGTAGGCCCACTACAAGTACCGCCAGTGCAATAAGCACGGTTAAAAGTGTGGTCACGAGTGGTCCCGACTGATTGATTGAAAAAGAAATACCTGTATTGAACTGCAGATGGAACCAAGCGCTGCCCGCGACATGAACATCATGACCAACAAGTGCATTGCGAGCCCATGCTTTTGAAACTGCATCAATTGCGGTGACCACCAAGGCCACCACAATGACTGTGGGATTAATGCCTAGTGCTAGACGCTTGCGCGGCACGACACACAGGTAAAGACTGGAAGCTGTACTTGGAGGCGAGCCTTGGAGATTGCTTCGTAGCACTCGTCGCAACGACCATAGCTACCATCGGCAACGCGTCCTAGAGCTACATCGATTTCGTCAACCTTCAGACGAAGTGCACTCGAGAAGTCTTTTAGTTGGTCGCGCTGAATGTCTGACGCGACGCTGCTGCCGTCTTCATCGTCATATTCCAAACGTTCACGGTCAACGAGCATTTCTTCGGCTTCAGCATCAGCAATCTCAGTCTGTCGAGTCGCCTCACCACGTGCTTCAAGAAGTAGTCCACGAAGCTCTTCCAAGAATGCAGCATCTTCGCCGTATGGCTTTGAGTGCATCTTTCGCTCAAGTGCTTCTTGACGTCGACGTTCTTCAGCATCACGACGCTCTTGGCGCTTACGCTCTTCTTCGTTTCGACGTTCAATTTCGCGCTGCTTTCGAAGTTTCTCAGCTTCGATTGCTTTACGCTTGGCATCGATCTCTTTTTGCTTCTTAGCTTCAGCCGCAGCTTTTTCGCGTGCCTTGCGCTCAACTTCACGCTGCTTGGCAGCAGCCTTAGCCTTCTGCTCTCGCTCACGTGCTGCCTTAACTGCAGCAGCGGCCTTTAGCTTGGCTGCAACGGCCTTTGCTTTTTCAGCGGCTTTTGCTTTTGCTTCTTTTTCCTTCTTAGCTTTAGCTGCAGCAATTACCTTTGCCTTATCAGCAGCGACCTTCTTTGCAGCTGCTGCCTTCTGTGCTGGCGTTAGAACTTTCTTTGCGGCAGCTTTTTTAGCAGGAGCCTTTTTGGCTGGTGCTTTTTTAGCAGGTGCCTTTTTGGCAGGTGACTTCTTCGTAGTCTTCTTCACTATTGCTTTCTTATTGGTTGGCTTCTTTGTAGAGGCCTTTTTGGCAGGTGCTTTTTTAGCAACTGCCTTCTTGACGTTCTTTTTTGTCGTCGCCGGTTTTTTTACGGTGACTTTCTTTGTTTTCTTGTTGTTGGACGGCATAGTCAACTCCTTAGGAGACGATGAAAACAGCGCGCGCCGACCCTATCAGTCGGCTGAGTACTTATGGGCGATCTTGCTGTGATTGCTGGTCAAAGCTGAGTACTTGACCAATTGTTTGCTGAGGGGCGCTGGGGGCCGGAGCAGCAGGTGGTGGTGTGCTGGGACGCGGTGGCACGTGAGTCTGGGGGGCAGGCTGAGGGGCCGGAGCAGGCTGGCGAGCTGGTGTTGCTGGTCGCGCGGCACCACCAAAACTAAGAGCTCCTTCAATCCATCGGCTGAACTCATTTAGGAATGTTCCAAGTCGAGCCTTCTCTGATTCAAGTTGGCGACCAAGAGTGTCAACGTCTTCACTGAGACGTTGCTTAAGACCATTAAGGCGATTCACTTCATCTTCAGCACGACTACGAGCTTCAGAGATAATTTCACGTGCACGATCTTGTGCTTCACCAATTAGATGAGTGGCTTTTGCTTCAGCTTCAGATTGCTTCTGATCAATAAATTCTTGCGCCATTGCAATCATCGAAGAAACTTGATTGGCACCATCACGTGAAACTGGACGAGGAGCTGGAGCAGGTGCTGCACTAACAATTGGTGTTGGTCCAGTTGAACCAGTGGTTGCACGACCACTTTCAAGTTGATTGATTCGCTCAGCGGCTTGACGAGAAACTTGACGTGCCTGCTGTAATTGATCTTTCAACTGACGAATTTCTACTGAAAGACGCTCTAAGTAGTCATCGACTTCCTGGATTCGGTAACCCTTAACACCGGTCTTAAACGAAACAGTGTCGATGATGTCAATTGCTGAAGAAGTGTTTTCCGTGCTATCCATGCACGCAACCCTACCGCCCCAGCGCGGAGTTTGTTGACAAATCGCCTAAATCAGGCGGGCCACAAGGTTAAGGACAACAATTACTACAAGTGCCGACAAGTCAACACCTACCCCACCGAAACGAGGCTTGGGCATAATTTGACGCACCGGACGAAGAACCGGTTCAGTCAGGTCATGAAGGATTCGCTTGGTAGTGGCAAGTCCTCCAGAGGGATTATTGCTAGGAAACCAGCTGACAAGCGCTGCAGCGATGATGACCCAAACGTACAGCGAGATCAGCAAGCGGATGATTGAAATCACAGACTGAACGCCCGGAAGTTAGCTGCGCGAAGTCGGTCTTTAACGTCCAAGCTGACGTGGACCCCGCGTGGAGAAACCAAGTAGACAGACCCACCCTCAAGACGCTCTATGGTCGCCTGAAGCGCGTAGGCCGTTCCTGTGGTGAAGTCCAAGATTCGACGCTGCATTACTGAGTCGTTCTCTCGAAGGTCAATTACTACAGAGCGATTTCCACGCAACATGTCGGTAATTTTTCCGAATTCGTTGTAGTCATTTGTCTTAAAGATAGACACTTCACGCTCTTGACTTAGTGGCTGGACGCCACGAGAGTGACTTGCAGGAAGAGGTTGTACTCGTAGGCCTTGCTGTGGAGCATCAATCATTGAAAGCTGAGGAGCTCGAACGGGTGCATTTGGTGTGCGAGCAACTCGGACACCACTTGGCGTAGTTGGAAATGGACGTTGCATACTTGGCGCTGGCTGAGCTGAGTAGCCCTGCTCATCAGTTCCGTCGGCATTTGAAAATGGACGAGATGGTGCGCTAGGTGTGTACTCACCGTATTCATCTTCTACGAGTCCCAAAAATCCGAGAATCGAACGCATTCTGTCTTTCATCAAAATCTCCCTGCGGCTTAACCGCTTGTATCTATGTTAGGCCAGACGAGCCACACTCAGGCCCTTGGCCCAAATAGCGCTCGCCCTATGCGAACTTCAGTACTTCCAAGCTCACAAGCAATCTCTAAATCGTCGGTCATACCCATTGAGCGCTCCTTCAGATCAAGTGCATCTGCAAGTACCACCAATTTGGAAAATGCGGCCCTGGCCCCTTCTTTTTCAGGAGGGGCCACAGTCATTAGGCCCCTAACGTCAAGGCTTAGTTCTCGGGCACGAGAAACGAGGTTGCTGACCTCGGATTCTTGAGCACCATTCCTGCCATCAGCACTGGTGTAGTCGACCTGAATATATATAGATGCGCCATCACGCAGTGAGGCAATTTTCTCGATTTCCTTCACACGGCTAACGCCACAAATAACGTCTGCGTTTTCAACAATCCGACCAATTTTGTTTGACTGCAGCGCACCTAGATAGTGCCAAGCGACCTGAACGTCCAAGCACTCGCCTCGCTTCTCTGCAAGTTCGTCAATGTAGTTTTCGCCAACGCACGTAAGGCCAACATCTCTTGCGACCCGTACGGCGTCGGTTCCAAATGTTTTTGTGACCCCAACTATTCGAATTTCATCGAGACTGCGTCCCGTTTCGCTAATACGACGTTGCAGGTCCCGAAGGTTCTCGGCTACTCGAGAAAAGAGAGGACTAGCGGAGGAAGCTTGGGAGGTCGTCATCGCCACCGACGTCAAAGAAGTCGTCGCTGGAGGTTGTTGAGAAAATGTCACTCGTTGGCGCTTCAGTGATTGAAGGCATCTGAGTTGTCTGTGGCTCTTGTTCCCTCTTCTTAGGAGCGGTTGCATCAAAGCCCGCAGCGATAACTGTCACTCGAACAGCCTCACCAATTGAGTCGTCAATAACTGAACCAAAGATGATGTTTGCGTCTGGGTGAGCAACGTCATTAATGATGCTTGCGGCATCAGTGACTTCTTGCATCGTCATCTTCGAGCTACCAACAATGTTGATCAAGATTCCTCGAGCACCATCAATGGCCGTTTCGAGAAGTGGCGAAGTAATTGCAGCGCGAGCAGCGTTCACTGCGCGTCCATCACCAGTTGAAGTTCCAACACCCATGATTGCTGTACCAGCGTTGCGCATGATTGTTGAAACGTCAGCGAAGTCGGTGTTGATAAGACCAGGAACAGTAATGAGGTCAGTCACACCACGAACCGCAGCGAGCAGAACATCGTCAGCAACCTGGAAGGCATCGAGCATTGTTGTTTCCTGGCTCGTTACCGAACGAAGACGGTCGTTAGGAATAACAATCAAAGTGTCAACCTTGTCACGAAGTGCTTGGATTCCCTTTTCGGCTTGGTTCGCACGACGCTTTCCTTCGAAAGCGAACGGACGAGTTACAACCGCAATGGTCAAAATTCCAAGACCGCGAGCAACTTCAGCAACGATTGGTGCAGCGCCAGTTCCAGTTCCTCCACCTTCACCAGCGGTGATGAACACCATGTCGGTGTCTTTAAGTGCAGCTTCAATCTCTGCACGGTGATCTTCGGCGGCTTGACGACCAACTTCTGGGTCACTTCCCGCTCCGAGTCCACGTGTGAGTTCGCGACCAATGTCGAGCTTGATGTCGGCTTCACTCATGAGCAGAGCCTGAGCGTCTGTGTTTGCAGCAATGAACTCAATGTTGCGAAGTCCAGATGAGATCATTCGGTTAACTGCGTTAACTCCACCACCACCAACGCCAATAACTTTTATTACTGCGTGGTAGTTGCTCTGCTTCAGACTCATGAAATCCCCTTGGGTACTTTTTGCGAACTACGTACAACACAGTTCTATGCGATTTATTGTGACTGAAGGCTAGTTTGCCCCAGAACAAGGGTCAAATACACCGTTTTACGAGGGACTTGGCCCCGTTACAGAGAGTTCCGACGGAGACTCCACATTCACTACATCACCGGGTTTCAAGGTGGTGTGGGCAATAACCGAGGCAATGGCCACGAACTTCTCATGGAGCTTTGTAGTGGGACCCAGGACAAAAGTTACTGGGCTGACCATCACGAGACTCACGTTGCCGCGAGCTCCAACAGTAATTTTTGACACCTGATAACCGAAAGATTTCGGCAGCTGACGAGCAACACTAACTGCTGCGATTCCAGATTTCATGAACGGCCACTTTGCATTTTGTGGCTTTACGTACACGAGTGTTGGAAAGTTTGCCCTAATCGGGGCAGGACCAAGGTCGGCTCCATTTGCAGCAACGTATTCCAAAACATGATTTGCGTTAAACGCAACGGCAACTGGACGAGTTTCGTGAATCGTTACATTCACTGTGCTCGGCCACTGCTTAGTAATTGTGACCGCAGAGATCCAGCGAAACGATTTGAGATTGCTTTCGAGCGAATGAGAACTAACGCTAATTAGAGAAGGGTGGGACTCAAGTCCACTCGCCGTAAGTACCTTTTTAGGGTCTTCGTGTGAAACACCGTAAAGGTGAACAGTTTTTACATCAAAAATCGATTGATGAAGAATCCAGTTTCCACCCAATAAAAGTGTTGTAACTATCAAGCCAATTAAAACAAGAATTTTCGTAGATGTTGCAACTGGCTTTCGCTCAGTTTTCTTTTTTGGCTGACGAGGTTGCGCCTGGGACTTTGGCTTTGCTCGCTGAGTTCTCGCAGCCGCAGTTGGCTTTCTAGTTCTTGGCCTGGTGGCGGCAGCTGGCTTTCGACGACTCACGTTAAATCACCCAGACCAAGAAAACGGTGCTCGCTGTGCAGCAGGACGCCTGATGTTTCGAAGACTTTATTTTGAATGAATTTCATCAACTCATACACATCGTTTGCCTTGCCGTCAGTATCAACAAGTATGAAGTTTGCGTGCTTTTCAGAAACCACAGCACTTCCAATTCGGTGACCTTTTAGTCCCGCGGCCTCAATGAGCCTTCCGGCGTGATCATCTTTTGGATTCGCAAAAACACTTCCAGCATTTTGTCCTCCGGGCTGATGTTCACGTCGCCAAGAAACAATCTCGCTTAATTGCTTCTTTGAATCCTCTGAATCACCGAGACCAAGTGTGAGCTTCGCACTTAAAACAACGTCGCTAGCTCCAAGGGCGCTTGTACGGTATCCAAATGCGAGCTCAGCTGGTGACCAGTGAAGTACTGATCCGGCACTCCACGTCGTAACTTCAACAATGCTCGCTGACATGTCTGAACCGTGGCCGCCAGCATTCATCACGCACGCCCCTCCAACAGTTCCTGGAACTCCTACGGCCCATTCAAATCCAGTGATTCCTTCAGCGCTAAGTCGCCTAGCCAGTACTGGCAGATCAAGCGCAGCCCCTGCACTGACTGTGACTTTTCCGTTCGCTACTGATGTTTCATACGAATCGAATTCACCCTGGAGCTGAATTGCGAGCACTTCATGCTCACCATCGGCCACTAAGAGGTTGGAGCCATTTCCAAGCACCACAACTGGAATCCCTACATTGACAATTTCAGAGCCAAGTTCAGTGAAATCATCAAGTGAGCTCAACGTCAGCAGAGCACGAACTGTTCCACCAACTCGGTACGTCGTCTTTTTTCCAAATTCTGCGTGTTCCACAAGACGTGGGCCAGCTGCGTTAATGAGTGATTCAAGTGTCATTTAAGAAGCCCACCATCAAGTTGTAACGCCACAGAAGCAATATCGCCGGCTCCGAGGAGCAAAACAACGTCACTTTGGTCGTGTAATTCTTCAAGCTTCAAAATAACGTCAGAAAATTTTGGACAGTACAAAGTTGAAATGTGCTTTGACGTTCCTTGCGAAATAATTTCTCCCGTAACACCATTCGGGTTAGCTTCACCAGCATCAAAGATGTCAGTAACAATGAGATTTGTCGCCCCTGTGAATGATGTTGCAAAGTCATTCGAAAGATTTATGGTTCTAGTTACTCGGTGTGGTTGAAAGACACAGGTAATTTTTTTATAACCTGCGGCGCGAGTGGCATTGATGGTTGCAATTAATTCCCCTGGAAGGTGTGCATAGTCTTCGTAGACATCAACACCACGCCAAGTGCCTTTGAATTCAAAGCGACGAGGAGCCCCTACAAAATTAGAAAGTCCATCAGAAATTGCCGTTAGTGATATTCCTAGCTGGAGTGTGAGCACTGCGACCACGCTCGCGTTAGCAACGTTGTGAACTCCAGTTACGTTGAGGCAGATAATTACGTCAGTCCCCATACCAACGAGGCGAAAGCTTGAAGAGCGACGCTCAAGTTTAATTTCGCTAACTTGAAAGTGAGAGTCGCCATCCATTGAAACGCTAAGAACATCACGCGATGCTCGTGCGCCAACTCTTTTTGCGCCTTCATCCCCATTCCAAACAACTACTGGCCCCGATGTTCGAGCTACTAGTTCAGTAAATGCATTTTCAAGATTTTGCAGCGAGCCGTAGTGGTCTAAGTGATCTGGCTCGACATTAAGTACACCGAGCGCATAAGGACGAAGTTCTGCGAATGTCCCATAACTCTCGTCTACCTCCATCAACAGTGATTCACTGCCCCAGTGACCATTTGGGCCAACTCCATGAACAAGGGCGCCGAGCAGGCGTCCGTCATCTCTGCCAGCAGACTTCAAGACACACGCCATCATTGATGTTGCGGTTGTTTTTCCATGAGTTCCAGTTAGGCCAATCACCGGAGCCAGCTCACCTAGTTCTTTAAGTACTGATGCTCTATTGAGCATTACAAGACCACGCTGCATCGCAGCAGCGAACTCGACATTTGTTTCTTTAACAGCTGGGGACCAGAGAACAACCGACGCGTCACCAAGTGAAGCTGGATCATGTCCAACATGCACTGTTATTCCAGCCTTGCTGAGTTCTTTAAGTATTGATGAATCAGCAGCGTCGCTTCCGGAAACTTGGCAGCCAAACTCCGAGAGCAGGAGTGCAAGTCCACTCATGCCAGCGCCACCAATGCCAATAATGTGAATGGAGGGTTTAGTAGAAAAAATACTCATTATCGTGCGATCTTTAGAACATGTTCAGCAATGCTTCGTGCAGCGTTTGCTCGCGCAAGTGACGTAAGCGCTGTACTCATTGTATTTTTCTTTTCAAGAATCTCTTCGATTGAAGAACTCAGTATTTGAGCATTCAACTTCGAGTCATTAATCATGACAGCCCCACCGACGTCAACTAGTTGCTGCGCATTTTTAGTTTGGTGATCTCCGGGAGCTCCAGGAAGCGGCACGAGCACAGAAGGTATCCCCAGAAGACACAGCTCCCCAACCGTCATTGCTCCGGCTCGTGTTACTGCCACGTCGCATAGCGACCAAAGTTCAGTCATGTCACCGAAGGGAAGAATTCGGTAATCAAGTCCGCTGCACGAAGGAGCATTTTTGCTCACTTCATCAAAGTCACGTTGCCCAGTTACATGAATGAGCGTTACTGATTCTCGAGATGACCATAACTTGGCGAGTTCCACAACTGCAGTATTGACAGTCTTTGAACCAAGCGAACCGGTCATCACAACAATCACGTCATTGGAAGCGTTAATTACTGGCGACTGCTTGGACTTTGCGAGAGCACGTGCGCCACTGCTTCGGTCAATTTCTTCTAACGCATCGCGGATTGGAACACCAGTTGTGACGGTGTTCTTCATTGAGGTGTCAAATGCTGTGCAGCGAAGTGTGGTGTGTCGAAGCAGAAATCGATGAGATGCACTTGGCACAGCATCAAGTTCAACGGACACGAGTGGAATACGCCAGAACACACCGGCAAGAGACGTAGCGAAGGATGCGTAACCGCCCACAGAGACAATTGCACGAGGGCGCCAAATGCCGACCTTTACAAACGCTATGAGAACAGCTGCGAGTAGTGAGAGCACTGCCCCGCTATTGGCAAGTAGTGCTTGAGGTTTCATGGAGCGACGGATCCCACGTCCTGGTAGCAGTGTTAGCTGAATCTCACCTTTAAGCAATGTTTTTTCTTGACCACGACGGCTGCCGACGTAATGAAGTTCATCTGGTGATATTCCAAGTTTTTGCAGCTGCTCAGCAATAGCCAGCATTGGAAAAATATGCCCGCCCGTTCCACCGCCGGTAATAACGATGGGGCGCTGCATTAGTACTCCTGTTGATCTCGGTACGAACGCGGACGAGACTGGCGAGGTTGCGTGCGTGTTTCAAACTGAGCACGAAAGTCAGTGACCACGTGTTCACGGAACGTGAGATCACCCGAGCGACTGGTGTCGTGCGCAATGTTGTAGAGAATTCCTATTGCAGCAAGTTCAGTGATTAGCGCTGTTCCTCCATACGAGAAGAACGGCAGCGGGATTCCAGTAACTGCCCACCATCCAACCACTGATGCAATATTCACAATTGCTTCAAAAATGATCCAGGTAGTAATCCCAATAACTATAAATCGGTAGCTCTGGTTTGAGCATTGTTGAGCAATTCGAACTGCAGCGAATAAAAATGCGACGAAGAGGGCAATCACAACTAGCGATCCAATGAGTCCTAACTCCTCACCAATAATTGTGTAGACAAAGTCGGTGTGAGGATTCGGCAAAAAGCCCCACTTCTCACGACTGTGCCCTAGACCTAGTCCTGCAATTCCTCCTGCACCAAATCCAATCTTTGATTGATAGAGCTGGTATCCGCTGGAAGCAAGATTTTGACTCGGATGTAGAAAAGCTAGAAAACGTTGCGCCGAGTATGGCTTCACCTGCATGTAGCCAAAAAAACCAACTACTGCAATAACTCCAACACGAACCTGAATCCATTTAGAAAGTCCAGCGACAGCGAACATCGAAAAAGCAATAACAAGAATTACAGAAGCAGTTCCAATGTCAGGTTGCAGCAGAACAAGTCCCGACGCAAAGGTAATTGGAAGCGTCCAAATTGCGAGTTGCTTCCAATTGTTTAGTTCATTGTGATAATGCTCAATCAACCAAGCAACGAAGACGACGGTAAGCAGCTTAAAAATTTCAGAAGGCTGGAGGTTTATGACCTTTAGGTTCAGCCATCGTTTTCCACCATTCGCGCTCACTCCAACCAACTTCACTGCGACCAGCATTCCGATTCCAATTATCATCAGAATTGGTGCCTTACGAATCAGCTGGCTGAGCCGAACTCTCGCTGCAAAGTAAAACGCGAAAATCCCAATAGCTAAGTAAATAATGTCGCGCAACATAATTGACCAAGGTGATCCACCATTTGCAGCTGCTTGGCCTTCGCTTGCAGACGCCATCATGATGGTTCCAAACGTGACCATCAAGACAGTTATAAATACCAATGCACGCGCGTTCGAGTTCCCTCTAGGTAGCTCGTGGAAGAAACCACGACCTCGGTTAGAAGTCTTCGGGCTTTGCGTAGTGGTCACAGCGCAACTTTCGCAATCTTCAAGAAGTCACCATAAAAAATCCCAAGTCCCAAGACAGCGAGAAGGCCTGCCAAAATCCAGAACCGAATAATGACTGTTGTTTCTGGCCAGCCCTTGAGCTCAAAGTGATGGTGAAAAGGGGCCATCTTGAAAATTCGGCGACCAAACATTCGGTAGCTAAGAACTTGCAAGATGACAGAAAGAGTCTCTGCAACAAAAAGCCCACCAATAATGACGAGCAGTAAATCAATATTCATTAAGAGACATACCCCACCGAGGGCCGTTCCAATAGCAAGTGACCCGGTGTCTCCCATCATGATTCGAGCAGGTGCAGCGTTCCACCATAGGAATCCGAGGCATCCACCGACAAGCGCAACCGCAAGGAGTCCAAGGTCCAGAGCCGCGTGCAAGTGATAAATCGAATAGTGACGAAACTGCCAGTAACCAATTATTGAAAGGACGCCGAAGCAGAACGTTGCAGAGCCAGCGGCGAGGCCATCAAGTCCGTCGGTGAGATTAACTGCATTCGCTGAAGCGACAATCACAAAAACCGCCATAAGAACCCAGCCAACTGCGGTGAGATTCCAGCCCGGAAGTGAGTAACGAGTAAACGAAAGACTTTGTGCTGTGTGAACCCAGCTAACTGCGAGTATTGCAAATACTGCTGCAATTACGAGTTGTCCAATAAATTTTCCACGCTTGTTGAGTCCTAGGTTTCGTGAATTTCGGATTGCTAACCAGTCATCAAGAAATCCAAGAATTCCAGAAGCAACGGTGGTGCAGACAATCAGTACACCGGCACGAGTAAACGAAATTGACGTTCCAACATGTCCCATCAGATAACCAATTGCCCCCGCTGCAACAATGATTACTCCACCCATTGTTGGTGTCCCTGCTTTGGCGTGGTGTGAAGTAGGGCCGTCTTCTCGAATTAATTGTCCAATGCCACGTGCGCGCAATACTCGAATCCAAATAGGTGTGACGAAAAGGGCAATTAGAAACCCAAATCCACCTGCTTCCATCAAACTAAGCATCTCTTCCTCACTTCACCAATTCTCGGGCAACAACCCGGTCGTCAAACGCCAGCACCACATCGCCAATTATTTGTGTTGTTTCGTGACCCTTACCAGCGATCACAACAACATCACCCGCATTAGCTAATTGCATTGCTTGACTTATTGCAGCCCTACGATCGCTCTGCACGTAGACAGCAGAGTCCAACTCGCACCCAGACTTCACTGCATCAATGATGGCATCAGGAGACTCAGAACGGGGGTTATCCGAGGTAATTATTGTCACATCAGACAATTGCGATGCAACTCGACCCATTTCTGGTCTCTTTGATGTGTCTCTTTCACCACCACAACCAAACACACAGATCACTCGACCACTGTGACTTAGAGAGCGAACATCAGTAAGAAGTCTGCGAAGACCCTCGGGGGTGTGTGCGTAATCGACAATTGCAGTGACCGTTTTGCCAGGAATAATTTCAAAACGTCCTGGGACGTTACTTACAAACTCCATAGCACCGGCGATTTCATTATCTGAAGCTCCCAGACTCGAAAGTATCGCCATTGCCATAAGCGCATTGTCAACGTTGTAATCACCAACTAGTGGAGTATTTACTAAGTGACCCCTCCAGAAGAACGTTGTCCCGCTCAGCGTTTGAACAATTTCCGATGCATCACTTCGACGAACTTCAGTTACCGCAAGTGTTGTTTTATCTGCCAGCTGCTGTCCATATGAATTGTCACACCAGATAACACAGCGCTGCGAAAATTCTCGAGTAAATAAATGAGCTTTAGCAGCGAAGTATTCGTCCATTGTTCCGTGATAATCCAAGTGGTCGTGACTCAAGTTTGTAAATGCCACAACAGCAAATTCTGTTCCTTCAATTCGACCTTGATCAATGGCATGGCTAGAAACTTCAAGCGCAACGACTCCGCGTGGCTGATCAGCATCAAATGTGTCAACAATTGTTTTGATTGATCGGTAGAGCTCTGGAGCTGCAGGGGTTGTACGTTCGTTGGTAAGCGTTCCGATATTTCCACTATTCCACCGAAGTGCCTTTGCGAGATCCGCCACAATCGACGTAACGCTAGTTTTTCCATTCGTTCCTGTTACGCCAACAAGATCACATCGTTGTTCAGGGTTTCCGGTAACGAGCGAAGAAGCGTGCACGACAAGTCCTCGAAGTAGCGACTCCGAAACTGTGACGACAGGAACTTCAAGTTCGAGAGACTCTGAACTAACAATGCAGACGGCGCCATTGGCAATTGCATCCTTAACGAACTTTGAGCCATTCTGAGACGTCCCCGGAAGTGCGAAAAAAATGGAACCCGGAATACACTTTCGTGAATCAATTTCAACTTGTGTAATTTCGATACTTGCTGTTCGAGCATCAAATGAAAAGTCATCGAAGATGTCACCAAGCTGCATCACGTCACATCCGATGCAATAGTTGCGCCCTTGCCATTAAGAGGCTTCTGAACGGCACCATTCGAAGGAATCCCGTAGTGGTGTAACGCATACGACATGACTTGTTGAAATATAGGTGCTGCAGCTACCCCACCAAAAATTGTTGTTTGAGGTCGCTGGATTACGACAATCATCGAAAGTATTGGATTATTTGCTGGTGCGTAACCAACAAAGCTTGCGTTGTACTGACCAATGAGCAATTTATCTTTACCCGGATACGGAATTGTTGCGGTCCCTGTTTTTCCCGCAACGCTGTACCCAGGAATAATTGCATTGGTTCCCGTTCCCGAAAGTACAACTTCCTGCAACATTTTGTTAAGTGTTTGTGCAGTTGCAGATGACAGCGCAACTCGAGTTGAACTTGGAGCAGTTGGCTTCACTGTTCCGTTATTGCTTACATAAGCTCGTACAAGTTTTGGCTGAATGAAGACACCGTTATTTGCAATAACGTTGTACGCGTCGAGAACTTGAATTGCTGGAACTGCATCAACTTGACCAATTGGAAGCGACACAGCGTCGCTGTCGTGCCAGTTAGATGCATTGACCAAAAGGCCTCTGGTTTCACCGGGATAATTCACAGCTGTAGTTTGGCCAAATCCCATACGCTGAATCTGTGCCAGCATTCCACTTGGACCAACTTTGAGACCAATTTGGTAGGTGCCTAAGTTTGATGACTGAGCAAGAATTTGAGTAGTCGTCAGACGTTCAACCGCGTGATTTTCTGCATCGTGAAATTGTCGCCCACCAACGGTAACTCGGTTGGGAACAGTAAATACTGTTGTTGGTGTTACAAGACCTTGCTGCAATGCCGCAGAAAACGTCACCAACTTAAACACTGAACCAGGTTCATACGCTTGAGCGAACGGAAGATTATTAATTGTTTGCTGAATCCCAGGAACCCCAACATCTTTGCCCCATGAAGGAATAGGGCCAAGCACACCTGCTGTTGTTTTGGTATTCACCAGTGAAACATCGGCAAGTATTTCTCCTGTCTTCACATCCATCACAATAGCTTGACCAGTGAGTCCACCAGTTGCCTTAAGTTGATGAGCAACTGTTCTTTCGGCGACAAACTGAAGTGCTGTGTCAATTGTTAGCTCAAGCCCTACACCCGGCTTTGCTGCACGAATAACTGATGTTCGTGAACTTGGAAGATTTACACCTGAAACTGAGGTGAGTTCACGCGTAAGCCCATTTTGCCCAGCAAGAAGTTTTTGATATGCGTACTCAAGGCCAACTGATCCAGCGCCAGAAGCGTTGGTTCCACCCAATACAGAAACTCCAAGCTGCCCGTTTGGATAGTTACGAACAGAAGAGTCTTGGACAACAATTCCTGGAAAATACATCGACTTGAGTTTGCGTCCCTTTGTAAGGTCAAGCGAACTATTGAGAACTACGTACCCACTCTTCTTTGAAAGTAGTGGAATGAGCTTGTCAACTGGAACATTGACAAGCGGTGACATTGCTTCAGCTTCTCGAACTGGATGCGCTATTTGAAAGTCATCAGCAATCACGAGTGACGTTGGACGAGATACCGCAAGTATTTGTCCGTTACGATCGTAAATTCCAGCACGAAGTGCCGTGGTCGTAATTTTTTTGCTCACTTGTGAAGCAGATATTTTTGCGTACGAAGCGTGTCCGAATACTTGTAGCTGAACAACTCGGAACGAAAGTAATCCGAAGAGCGCTACCGCAAGAATTACAAGAATTACTAGGCGACCTGATGGCCCGCTTCCACCTTGATTTTGTGGACTACGACGAGTGGAATTTCTTGAAGGATTAATTCTGGAGTGAGTAGATGTGTGATGCGTACTCACCGAATTGTCCTTGATGTAGCCGGTGCACTACCAGAGAATTTCGGCAGAGGCAGTGGCGCATCAAGCGACGTTGAGGGAACCTGATCCACAGAAACAGGCTCAACTAAGTGAAGCGCGCCAGCCTGGGCAGCTATTTGACTTGGAGCAGACGAGTTCGTCATTGTGCCCACTTGTACTGCATAGCTTGACTGAACTTGAAGAAGTTGACTTTTCAGTTGGTGAATTTCAATCTGACGACTAGACACCAGCATGCTTCCAGAAAGTGAAATTACGATTGCGACCATAACAATCAGTGCGGAGCGACGTGCTGTTGACGCGCTTTTCCATACTGTAACTACCGCACGGCGGCGGGCTGCCTTGGCACGATGAGCCGGACGACGAGTGGTTGTCTTTGTTGCTGGGCGAACTCGCTCACGAACTTCAGTGCGACGTGGAAGTGAAATAACACTCATGCAGACAACTTTCGAGCAATTCGAAGTCGAGCAGACCTCGCACGAGAATTGGCTTCAATCTCTGAAGATGAAGCAAGTTGAGCACTCGCTTTAAAAACGCTTACCGTCGGAACAGCACCACAAACACATCCGAGCGCGAATGGACACTTGCAGCCGCCAGTTCCAGCTTCGTGAAGAACGGACTTAACTACTCGGTCTTCTCCTGAGTGATACGAAATCACTGCGAGGATTCCACCTTCACTGAGAATTTCAAGTGCTGCGTCGAGACCTTCGCTTAGTTGCTCTTCTTCAGCGTTCACGGCAATGCGGAGCGCCTGAAAAGCACGAGTAGCTACGTGGCCACGGCGACGAGCAGCCATTGGGACAGCGCGCTCAACAGCTTCTGTAAGTTCATCCGTTGTTTGTGGCAAACGCTCCAGAACAGATTTTGCAATTGAGCCTGCGAAACGATTCTCACCATTTTCACGAAGCAATCTTGCAAACTCGTGTTGATCAACTCGAGCAATGTATTCAGCAGCGGTTTCACCTTTGGTTGGATCCATGCGCATGTCAAGTGGTGCATTGGCACGAAATGAAAAACCACGACTCGATTCGTCAAGTTGATGTGATGAAACACCGAGGTCCATCAGAATCCCGACAATCGGCTCACCGTTAATAAAACCTTCATTTTTTTTAATGATGCTTTTCAATTCAGCGAATGTTGCATTAACTATGCAGACTCGATCACCAAACTCTTCGAGACGCTTTGCTGCAGCTTCACGAGCTTCAGGGTCACGGTCAATTCCAATGATTCGAAGTTGAGGTGCCGCAGTTAGAAGTGCGAACGCATGTCCACCACCGCCAAGGGTGGCGTCAATGACCACACCAGTGCTTGCACTGGCGAATAACTCGACAATTTCTTGCTCGAGTACTGGTTGGTGGTAGTTACCCTGGGCCATCTGCAGCCTTGCAATCGAAACAACAGGAGAGAGGGCGGAGGAGGTGTCCTCTCCTGTTCTAACGATTGAAAGGCTGCGCATGGTCCGCGGCCGGTACTGCTTGTAA
>CAIJWX010000116.1:0-6254 GCA_903824535.1 uncultured Actinomycetes bacterium
AATTGCCGCAGTTACTTCGATTGCACGAAGAGGACTAAGCAGGATCGCTGAGAGTACGTATGAAACGAGGCAGACAAGTATTACTGGACCGAGGTGTATTGCTCTTAGTAAGGCAGGAGCTCTCATACTGGAACTCTATCCAACTTATTCTGCTCTAGCGGCTGAAGGATTCCTCCATGTTGTGCGCCTCCACGAGCAATTAAGGACGCGACAACCAAATAGCTCGACGGAGCGATTATTTAATTTTAGAGACTAAAACTTTAATTTCGTTTATCTCAGCTTGCTGGTTACGCACAATTGATTTGCACATCGAAGCAACTTCTGGGCTTGGATCATTGATGAATGGCTTAGCTGCGGATATGGCACCGAGGTGATGTGAGGTCATGTCATTTAAATACAACAGATCAAACTTCTTACCTTTTGATGATTTAAGTAATTGAAGATCTTTTTGGCTGACCATGCCAGACATTGGTTCCATGTGTCCCATACTCATTGAGGATCCAATCCACTTCGTCATTTGACGTATCTCTGGAGATTGTTCTTTAATGATTCGCGAAGCAAGTTTTTTTACTTCTGGGTTGGTGCCCTGCTTTAGCTCCCATGTAGAGATTAAAACTGCCTGCTGATGATGCAGAATCATCATCTGAGCGAACATAACTACTGATTGTGAATAAGAGGAGGCTGCAAATGAAGATGAAGCGAATAGCAGGCTCGGTAGGAGCACAAGTGACACGGCAAGTGCTATTAATTTTTTGATCACAAGTTAATTCTAGATTCCAGCAAGATTCTGAATCGAACTATCTCAGTTATCCAAGTATTGTTTGATTAATGAGTACGATCCGAGAACTAAACAAAGCCGACAAGGATGACTGGCTGTTTTTTTGGCGAGGTTACATTGACTTCTACAAAACAAGCGTTCCAGAAGCTCAATACGAACTTACATGGACAAGGTTGCTGGATAACGACTTCAACCTCTACGCACTTGTTGGCGAAGTTGATGGAAAAGTATGTGGGATTGTTCATTACACGTTCCAGGAGTCAACATGGGCTCCGAATAACTTCTGTTTGCTAGAAGACTTATTTGTAGACCCATCCGTACGTGGTCATGGAATTGGCAGAGCTCTAATAGACGCTGTTTATGAAATTGCAATGAAGTCTGGATCAAGCCGGCTTTATTGGAACACTGACGCAACAAATGAAACTGCACGAAAACTTTATGATTCCTACACAAATGAATCTGGCAAAGTGCAGTACCGCATTCCCCTCAATCCAACTGTCTAATTACGTTCGTACAAAAGAACCGATAGTTCTCGTGTTAAGTTCAGGATTATGAGCTCTCAAAGACTAAGTGGAATGCGCGTCCTAGTTACCTCTTCATCCTCGTACATGGGACCAGCAATTGTCGAACTGTTTGAACGTGAGGGCGCACAGGTAATCGCCGATGAAGACAACCTCATTGATGCAAATGCACCGAAACATCTCATAGAACGCTCCGGGCAGCTTGATGCGGTAATTGTGAATCTTGATCTTCCTGCCTACGGAGCATCCGTGACAGATATTGAAGACGGCGAGTGGCTTGCAGGTTTTGACGCAATGGTGCACCCTCTTATGCGCATTGTGCGTTCTGTGACACCACGAATGATTTCACAAGGCCATGGATCAATTGTGGCTGTTACGTCCTCATCACCACTCAGACGTATGAGCCCTCACGCAATTAGCTACGTGGCCGCGAGAGCTGCACAGAATGCATTTGTACGCTCAGCCGGTCACGAGCTCGCCAAGAGCAATATTCGATTAAATGCAATTGCACAGAATTTTGTTGCTAACGACACCTACTATCCGCCAGAGGTGCTCGCCAATGAACGCTTTCAAGAGCGCCTCAAGCGAGAGGTCCCTGCACAACGTATTGGTGAGCCTAAAGAGTCCGCAGAGCTCGCACTATTTTTAGCATCGAACTCTTCATCGTTCTTATTTGGACAAATAATTAGCAGCGATGGTGGCTGGTCTTAGTCGAGCTACTTCGAAGCTGGACCAATAAGAGTATTCAAATATGTGAGCTCACGTTCAAAGACTGGATTAAACCAGCTCAGAACCTTTGGACTATTTTGCAAAATTCCGTCGTAGTAGAGCGATAGTGCTTCTGCTTGAACTTCATTCTTAATGCTCTTAGAGATTGGCAAGAATCTGTTAATTCCAGTGTTGTAAAGAATTGCAGACAACGCTTGTCCTACTGGTCCATTGGTTGCAGGTGATGCAGCAAAGAATGCATTAAAAATAACCTGGGTGAAGGCAGTCTGATTGTTCAAGATCCACTTGTCGATTAATGCGCCTTGGTAAAGATAAGCAGCAACCATTGCCATTGTTTTTGGATTCTTAGTCGCACTTGGTGTCATCAAAATTGGTGAATAACCATTCAGAATTCCAACGCCTGAAGCAATGACTTTATTCCCCATTGCTTGTGCCTGTGCCGCAACGATTGGAGAAACCACAATTGCTTGAACCGATCCCCCAGCGAGTGCCGCTAAAGCATTTGCTTCTGAGAGGTTTGAGTACGTGTAGTTATTAAGGGCAATGTGATTCTTACGTAGAAGTGAATCAACAACGTACTGTGAGTCATCGCCAGCTGGGTACGCGATCTTTAAACCGGCCAGGTTGGCTGCTGAAGTAGTTCCAGCTGCATACTGAGCAGGCGAAACAATCACTTGCCAGTAGTTCCCAGGATTCACAAGTTGATTAATACCCACTGCGCTCAATGATTGTCCGGCGTCTAGCGCTTCAGCCCAAGATGCAGTGCTCACTACTGGTGTGACGTGATCTGCGCCATTGATAACTGCAGAAATAATTCCTGGTCCGCTTAGTTCATCAAAGTGAACATTGAAACCTAGCTTGCTTGGATTTACAACTCCCTTTAGCACTCCAGTTCCCCAAAGGAGCTGGTAAAAACCTTGCGTATCAGCAACATTGAGTGTCATCCCTGAGATGTTCACATACTTGTTAGGTGTAAAGCCCTGTGGGCAGACTGCGTTAACTCCAGCAACTTGAACTGGCTTCTTTAAGGGGTGCTGCAGAGCATTGAACCGCGTAGCGTCAGCCTGGTAACACGTCAATGATGTGATCTTTGCCGCGCCAGCTCCGCTCACTACAACTGTGGTTGAAGCACCGAGAGCGAAAACAATCGAGGTGAGAAGTAGTGATTTTGGTGAGCGATTGAATTTCATTTTGACCCTCCAAGAAGGCGTAGGAATTATATGTAACTTTAGAAAATACTACATTCGACTCATTATTTTCGAGCATTTAGAATGTTGTATTACACAACCAAAGATTAAAAATTACCTAATTCGTTCGCCCCAGCTGTTGCAACACCCAGCAAAGAGAGAATCATTAATCGCTGAATCTCGAGTTCCTTTGACCCACTTCGCGGTCGTGGACTCGCCACAATTACCTCGCTAGCAATCGTGCCATTTTTTAACACCAGCACACGGTCCGCTAGCAATAATGCTTCATCAACGTCATGAGTCACCAGAAGCGTCGCTGGTTGATACTTGGTGCACAGTGTCGAGAGAAGACTCTGCATGGTAAGTCTGGTTAGTGCATCGAGTGCTCCAAGAGGCTCATCGAGCAAAAGTAGTTGCGGGCGGCGCACGAGAGCTCTTGCAATGGCAACCCTTTGTGCTTCACCCCCCGAGAGGATTGCGGGCCAGGCGTGTGCTTGGTCTACTAATCCCACTTCTTCCAGGGCTTTTAGTGCCAGGTCTTTTGTAGAAGAACTTTTTTGCATTCCAATCACTACGTTTTCCCACACTCGAGATGACTGCACCAGTCGAGGCTCTTGAAAGACAGTTGTACATTTTTGCGGGACGAGTATCTCTCCAGCGTCTGGAACTTGGAGACCAGAGAGCAGTCGCATAAGCGTTGTCTTACCGCTTCCGCTGGCCCCGACAAGTGCAACAAACTCACCTTGACCAATAGTCAAATCAAGGTTTGAAAGGATGGTGCGTCCACTAAATGACTGACTCACGCCACGAACAATGACCGAAGAGTTTGTCATCGCACCGCCACGCCCTTTCTCCAACTGAGCAGAACTCGTTGAAGCGCGTTCACAAATACTGCTGCGAGAAGCCCCATGCACGCGTACAACAAGATGCAGGTAAAGACTTCAAAGTTGCGTCCGTAGGCCTGTGACTGGGCGAATAAATAACCAAGACCATTTTGTGAGGAAATCTGTTCTCCCGCAACGAGTGCAAGCACAGAGAACACCATTGACAAACTGAAGCCAGTCAAGATCTGCGGTGTTGCCAAGGGAACAATGACTTCTTTCACCAGACGAGGGCCACGAAGACCGAAGGTCTTAGCGCATTCAACGACCTTTCGGTCAACGTTGCGTACACCGCTAGCGGTACTTATGTACATGGGGAAATACGTAGCAAACGCAACAATTAATATTTTGGGTGTTTCGCCAACACCGAACCAAAGAATGAAAAGTGGTGTTAGCGCGATAAACGGCACAGCACGAAACATTTGTAATGTTGCGTCAAAGAACTCTTCTCCAATTTTTGAAAGCCCCGAGAACAGCCCCAGCAAGAAGCCAATTCCTGCTCCAAGAAATAGACCAACGATTGCTCGCAACAATGAGACGCCAATATGAAACATTAAGTTCTGTTGGAGATACATTGCCTTGAGCTCGATGAGAACTTGCCACGGTGTTGGCAGCGTTAATGGGGGCAGTAGCGAGGACTTTGCGAGAAGGGTCCATCCCACGAGCAAGATAACCGGCAGCGAAATTCGAGTCAGGACTGACCACGATGTTTTGCGAGGACGTTGAATTAGAAGCCGTGGCGCACTGAGCCCGCTCATTTCATCAATGTCGTTGTTCAATTAATTGCCTTAGAAAGAACTACTGCTTCACTGCTGTGCGTTTTGGAACCAGCAGATTAAATGCGTAGCTGAAAGAAAACCCAAAGCCCACTAGTGCGTAAATCACACAAAATGGTGTTACGTGTGCCGCAATGCTTAAGGTGCAGATTCCTAGGGCACCTGCAGATACGCACATCACCCAGGACACCTTTTTGAGTGCTGTCGTATTGGAATTGAGCGCGTGCACAAACATGTTTCCAGCTAGTGCGAAGACGGTAATTCCTAGCATCCGCATTGACCAGACATTTTGTTCATTGTGCGAAAGTGAGAGCAACGACAAAAACACTCCTGGGGCTGCCAGCAGAAGAATCGCTGACGAGCCAAAAACAATGGCCCCAGCTTTTAAGGTTCTTTTGAGAGCAGATTCGTTCATAGAAGAAAATTACTTCATATCAAACAAAAATGCCGCCCCGGGAACGGGGCGGCATTTTTGGACTAAAGAAACTTAGTGAGATTCTTCTTCGCGGCTCTTGATCACCATGATCAAAACAGCAAAGATACCGAACAACGGCTTTGCAAGCACGTCAGCGATTGAGTATCCAACCTGGCGAGCAACAAGTGCAGTTGTTTCGTTTGAGATGATGCGAGGCAAGATGAACGCGATTGGATATACCATCCAAGTCACCAAAATCACCCAACGCATACCTGAAACCAACTGGCGAATGCGAGCTGGCTGACCTTCAAGCGACTTTGTAAGTTCTACGAATAGGACGTACAAGATGTAGATGAAGAAGATTGTTGAAAGTCCTCCCCATACGAGTCGTGCTGTTGAGTGTGCAGCTGCAAGTTCACCTGGGTAACCAAGACCAATCATCAGTGCTGAAGCAACTGACAACTTGATAATCAGGCCACGTGCAATTTCTGCCTTAAGACGAAGCACAGTAATGAGCTCGGCTAGAAGAAGTGGCACTGTGAGGAGCCAGTCAACGTAACGGTATCCCTCGTTGAATGGAATTCCTGATTGCGCGTACATACCGTTTACATACTGGAATGATTCGTTCCATGAGTTAAAGATACGTAGGTAGTGGTAACCAGCGATCAACACTACAAGTGTTGTCAGTGTGAGCGCGGTTTGGTTTTTCTTTGTAATTTGATTACGCATCAACAGGAAGTAAACAAAAGCGGCAAGCATCGCGGCAAATACAAATGAAAGCGCGTTATATACCAAATTGAACTGTCCATGTGAAAGCGTGAGTACAGAATTAGACATCGCTACTGCATTATCCATAAAACAACTCCTTAATTGGGGGTGTTCCCGAGATGAATCTTACGTTTTTTTTAAAAAATTGCAAGGATTATCTAAAAACCTAAGTAATTATTGGGAATTCATATACAAAATA
>CAIJWX010000117.1:0-17283 GCA_903824535.1 uncultured Actinomycetes bacterium
GGAGACGTAATCATCGTTAACTCAATCAGTGACGAAGATGCCGTGACCAAGTTCCCTAAGGGCTTCAAGAAGCTCAAGGACTACTTACGCATCACACCACAGCCAAACAAGTAATTCGTTTAACAATAAAAAAGCGGCCGCTTACGAGCGGCCGCTATTTTAATTTCAGATACAACTATTAAACAATGCTGTCGCGTAGCTCTCGCTTCAAAACCTTCCCCTGTGGGTTACGCGGTAGTGGCTCTGAGCGGAAAATAACTTTCGTTGGTACCTGGAACTTTGCGAGGTGCTGAGCTACGTGGCGTGAAATTTCTTCGCCTTCAACAACTCTTCCTGGTCGAAGCACAATCACTGCAGCGACTTCTTCGCCAAGTGAAGGGTGAGGGACACCAACAACCGCACAGTCAGCAACGTCAGGGTGCTCGAAGATCGCAGCTTCAACAATTACTGAATAGACGTTCTCTCCACCACGGATGATCATGTCCTTCGCGCGGTCAACAATGAAGATGAATCCATCTTCATCAATACGAGCAATGTCACCTGAGTGCAACCAACCCTTGGTAAACGCTTTCTCAGTTGCTTCTTGCTTGTTCCAGTAACCGCGAACAACGTTTGGTCCCTTGATCCAGAGTTCCCCGCGAACATCTGGTCCCTTTGGAAGGTCAGTAGTTGGCTCGTCTCCTTCGAAGTCTTCAGGAACAATTGCTACTTCACACGTTGGCACTGCTGGGCCGCAACTTGCTGGTTTTGCAATGTAATCAGCACCATTGTTGAGCGCTACCGCAGCTGATGTTTCGGTGAGACCATACCCATTGCCTGGTTGAGCAAGTGGGAAAGCTGCACGAATTCGCTTAACAAGTTCTGGTGGTGGTGGTGCTCCACCATATGAAACAGAACGGATAGAAGAGGTGTCGTAGTCAGCAAAATTTGGGTGATCAAGCAGTTGCATAGCAATCGCTGGGACACCACCAATTTGGGTGATCTTTTCGTTTTGAATCATCTCAAGAGCCAGTGTTGGATCAAAGTGGTGCGAAAGAACAAGCTTTCCACCAGAAGCGGTGTTAACAAGCATTGTTGCAAGGCACCCTGTCGCGTGGAAAAGCGGAATGTTGAGCATTGCTGAACCTTGAACTGGATTGCCATCCTTGTCAAGGTTTGCAGTGCCGTAACGAAGGGTTGCGCGCTGTCCAATGAAGAATAAGTTCATCATGTTCGATAATGCATTGCGGTGGGTTCCAACTGCGCCCTTCGGCTTTCCAGTTGTTCCAGATGTGTAGAACATTGTTGCGTCATCATCAGTGTCCATCGCGACTTCAGGCGGTGTCTGTGCTGGATCAACAGTTCCAAGTACTTCTTCGAAGCTCTTCACAGAAACTCGAGTAGTTGCGTTTCCGAGGTTGAGTTTCTTATTTGGAGTGCCATTAAGAACAATCACTGTTGTTAGGTCAGGAAGTGAATCCATGAATGGAGAGATTCGCTCGAAGCGCTCTTCGTCAACAATGGCGATTGTTGTTCCAGAGTCACTAAGACCATATTCAAGCTCCTCAGTCGTCCACCAAGCGTTTAGGGGAACAACTACTGCACCAGAAAGAATCGCTCCCCAGAAGCTCATAACCCACTGAGGAAGGTTTCGAGACGCGATCGTGATGCGGTCACCCTTCTTGATTCCTAGATCAATAAACCTTTGCGCCAGCGTTGCGGCTGCGCGGTAGTGGTCATCAAAGGTGTATCGCTGATCTTCGTAGATCAAGAATTCTTTAGCACTGTGATTTAGAGACATCCCAAGAACTTGCGCCATCGTTGCGGGTGCATTTTTCCAGACGTTCATCTCAATGCCTTTGACTACCTTTCGTTCAATCTCAAACATCTGACCGGTAGCGATCATTTGTGAGGTTGCTTCTTGAATTGAAAGTACGTCGTCAGTCATTTTTATTACTCCGGTTTAGGGAACATGGTATTGCGGTAGTGCACCAGTTCGGCAATTGATTCTCTAATGTCATCGAGGGCTCGATGTGTTGTTGCTTTCTCGGGTACTGATGACAGAACTTCTGGATGCCAACGTCGAGCTAGTTCTTTCAATGTTGATACGTCAATATTTCTATAGTGAAGGAATTCTTCGAGTTCGGGCATGTATTCCTGAAGGAATCGGCGATCAGTTCCAATTGAGTTACCGCAAAGTGGAACGCTGCGCGGTTCACTGATGTGTTCTTTAATAAATGCAAGAGTTTTCTCTTGCGCTTGCGCAAGAGAAATAGTGGACGACTCGATAAGAGGGAGAAGCCCAGATTTTTTGTGCATCTCGGTTACGAAGTCACCCATTTCGGCGAGCTCTTCTTTGGTGGCGTGAACGACAAGGTCGGGCCCCTCAGCAACAATATTTAGGTGGTCGTCGGTGATCAAAGTTGCGATTTCCACTATCACGTGGCGTGAGGGCTCGAGCCCCGTCATCTCTAAGTCCATCCAAACCAGCACATTGCGACACTACTAATACTTTTGCAGCGCCCGGGACAGGTTGACGGGTAGCCTCGGCCTATGGAAATTCTTGCCAAAGTCTTGCACCCAGATGCCGTTCTTCCTGCCTACGCAAACGAAGGAGACGCAGGTTGTGACCTCGTCGCAATTGAAGATGCCTTACTCAAGGCCGGCGGTGGCAGAGCCATGGTTGGCACAGGAATTTCAATCGCTATTCCAGAGGGGCACGGGGGATTCGTGCTCCCACGAAGTGGTCTCGCTTCTAAGCATGGGGTCACTTGCTCAAATGCACCAGGTCTTGTTGATTCTGGTTACCGGGGTGAACTCAAAGTTGCCCTAGTAAATCTTGACCCATCAAATGATTACGAAGTTAAAAAGGGTGACCGAATCGCCCAATTAGTTGTTCTCGCGGTTCCAAGTGCAAAACTCAGACTCGTAGATGAATTACCTGCAGCTACTCGTGGCGAAGGTGGATTTGGGAGCACAGGACGATGACACAATTTCTTGACCCATTAGACAGCGCATTTGTGCTTTTAGAAGTTCCTGGTTCTTCAATGAATATTGGAGCCATTATCGAACTTGATTTTGGCGACGTTGCAGACCCTAAAGAACGTTATGAACTTATTTGCGCGAACATCTCCGCACGCCTCCATGAGATTCCAGTTTTTTTACAGCGTTTGGTTCGTTCACCATTTGACATGACATGGCCAATTATGGTCAAAGTCAAAAAAATTGACATTGAGAAGCACGTTCTTAGAGTTGCGCTACCGGCTCCGGGCACCCCAGATCAATTTGATGAAGTGATTTCTCAGTTCCTGTCACAGCAGCTTTCTCCCAAGCGTCCGCTTTGGCAGATTTTAATTATTGAAGGACTGCAAGATGGAAGATCTGCAGTTGCATTGAAAGTTCACCATGCACTCGCTGATGGTGTGTCTGGTGCCGAAACCTTCGCGAGTTTGTTTGACATTTCTCCCGAAGTTCGCCAGCCTGCACCAATGGTGGAAGATGAAAGTGATGAAGTCGCAGTCACAACATCGTTCGGACTTCTTCGCCAAGGCTTTAGAAGTATTCGAAAGGATCCTTCACTGGCTTTTAAAAACTTTACGTCGTGGTTTACCCGTTTGTACACCATCATTCGTGCAGTAATTCGAGTTGCGATTCTCAGAAGAAAGAATAAGGCAACACCAGATCAGCCTTCAATTTTTGAGGCGAAGCGAACTTCGCTAAACGGTGTGTCTGGTGTCGAGAAGGAATATCACCGACTACAGGTTTCACTCGCGGACTCAAAGCGTGCTGCGAAATCGAGAGGGGCATCCGTTACTGACTTCGTTATGGCTGTTTCCAGTGGGGCGCTACGAAGACTTCTTGATGACCGAGGTGAAGTTCTTAAGAAAGACTTGATTGCGTTTGTGCCTATCAATGTTCGTGGTGAAGGAGAGGCCGCGGCACTTGGAAATCAGATTTCAGGAATGCTTGTACGACTGCACACTGATATTTCAGATGCAGAAGAGCGCATAAAGGCTATTTCTGCTGACTCCAAGAAAACTGTTGGAGTGCAACGTCAAGCCGGCGCACAGATGCTCCAGAACATTACGAAATCGTTAGGTCCAACACTGATGTCGATTGGTGGAAAATTAATTCACAATTTAGGCATATTTAAAAAAATTCCACCAATTGCAAATTTGATGATTTCCTCTGTGCCTGGTCCACCACTTCCACTTTGGTTGAGTGGTCACCGTGTCACATCTGCAGCTCCCGTTGGCCCGCTATTTGGACCATTCGCTCTCAACATCACTGTTCTTGGATTTGAGGAATATTTGGAATTTGGAATATACGGTTGTGCCGAGACAATGCCAGATATTGTCACGCTTCGCGATTATTTACGCGAAGAAGTCGAAGCATTTATTGCCTCTTCTCCTGCACTGTAAAGATTTTTCAAATCGTTCTCTGTCGGCTAGTATTGAACCCACCACGCGGACGTAGCTCAGTTGGTAGAGCGCGACCTTGCCAAGGTCGAGGTCGCCGGTTCGAGCCCGGTCGTCCGCTCCAATTTGGAGTACTGCGTACTTAGTGAATTCTTGATGCTGGTTGGTAATTCGGCCCAGCTGTGATGTCAACTCTTTTGAGTAAATCAACACAGGGTGGCTCGAAAAGTTCGGCAAATCGAATTGAGTTTTCGAGTCCAATCAATTCCCACGTCAGTGAAGTCTTCGTATCAGTCAAGTCTTCGATAGCTTGGCGAAGTTCTAAGCCAGATTTTGTAACTTCACGGTTTGCTGCGAGCCCTTTTCCTTCAAGCAACTTCCAAGAGGAATCAATACTTTCTTGAGCGTTTCCTCTCGAAAGTGACAACCAGTCACCTTCATATCCAAGCCATGCGTTGTGCAGTACTGATGCTTCACCGGCGGTAAGACCGTGTGACGTAGTGATGTTCCAGTGAACGTCTCCTCGCCATTCTCGAACAAAATTAATTGCGTGCCAACCCGATAAGACTTCGTTACTTGGAATGGTAAGAGTTTTGTGGCTCTGCGCGAAAAGACAATTCTCGAGTGGAAGTGATGGAATAACTTTCCACAAGAGTGGGCCGAACTCAATTAGCGGATCAATTATTGCTGGCGCAAACTCGCTTAGTCCTTTTAGAACAGCTTCATTTCGCGCATCCCAGAATTTCATAAAGTTCTCTTTTGTTTTTAAAACATCGAATACGAGTGAAATTCCGAGGGGTGAGATCGATCCAAATACTGCTGTGAGTGCATCTGGCCCGGCATCACTAAAAGGGGCTGCACGCGATGCAATGTACCCACCGCCTACGGGGAGACCTAAGGCTTCGTAACGAGAAACTGCACCAGGGTCCCAGAAGATCCATCCAATTGTTGTTTGGACACTTCTTGCATTTCGCTTCGATATTGATGTCCAGTCTGGGGCTGCAGAATTCATAGACCAAAGGTAGTTGGTAGAAATGCACAACATTGCGTAGGCTCAGTTGCATGGTCCATAAAGCGCTTGAGGCAATGGTTGAATACGTTAGAGAGCACCCAGCTCCAACACATTCGTCGTCCACGATCGCGACTCGTCGAAGCGATTATCTAAAAGTTGCTGAAGCCATCCGGGGTGATGAAATTGAGATGGAATCTGTAATTGATTTGGCAATACCTCTTGAAGGAAGAATCCTTCAAGCACGTCACTATGTCCCGATTGGTGATGAATCAAAAGCACTCGTTGTCTATTTTCATGGTGGTTCATTCTGCATTGGAGATCTAGAGACTCACGACGGACTCTGTCGTGCACTTAGTTCTGCAACAAAAATGAGATTTCTTGCGATTGAGTATCGCTTGGCGCCTGAGCATCCTTTCCCGGCAGGAATTAATGACACGATTGAAACACTTCGCTATGTTTCTACAAACCTCACAAAGTTTGCAAGCAAAGATTCAAAGCTAATTGTCCTGGGTGACTCATCTGGTGGCAACTTTGTAGCCGTTGGTGTTGCACAAACTCGAAACGAAAACTTGAAAATTGCCGCTCAGGTTCTCATCAATCCTCCAATGGGACCAGAAATAGTCACCGAGTCTTCTCACGTTTATGGATCTGGATTTATGTTGGACAACGATCAATTGCGACTTGACTACCTCCAGTACTTAAATGGTTATCAAGATCACACTGATTCTCGAGTTTCTCTTCTCATGTCAGATGACCTAACTAACTCACCTCCGGCGATTGTTCTCGTGGCTGAGTGTGATCCTCTTCGAGACGAAGGTGTTGCGTATGCAGGTCTGCTTGAACACTTTGGAGTTGAGGTTGAACTACTTGAAGCTGAAGGAATGACTCATGGCTTCTTACGGCTCGGTGGAATTATCCCGGAGTGTTTTGAAATTGTCGGTGACCTCGCCGAACACATGCACCGTTTAGTAGAGAATTCTTGAGTCTTACGTGACTTGGAACATTGCACAGTGCAATCTTGGTACGGGACTTCCCTTAGAAGGAATTCGAGTTCTTGACTTTTCTCGAGTACTGGCAGGTCCGCTCTGCGCAATGGTCGTAGGCGACCTTGGAGCTGACGTTATAAAAATTGAAGGGCCAGAGGGTGATCCAGTCAGAGGACTTGCCCCACCTCGATTCGGCGACGATGCAACGTATTACTTGGCTGTGAATCGCCACCGTAGAAATGTGGTTGCTGATCTACGAAACGAGAAGGACTTCGCTGCTGTAAGTGATCTTGTTCGCCAGGCTGATGCGGTGGTTGAGAACTTTCTCCCAAATCAGATTCGTGCACTGAATATAGAAAAGCTAAAGGCTATTAACCCAGACTGTATTTGGATAAGCATCACTCCTGCATCGTCTGGAGGACCTGTTTCCAGCGATCCTTCGTTTGACCTTTTGGCACAAGCACGCTCAGGAATTATGGGAGTTACCGGAACCGCTGATGGTGAGCCAACAAAAATTGGAGCACCAATTGCAGACGTGCTTTCGGGTCTCTATGCAGCAGTAGGTCTCGTTACGGGATTATTTGCGAAGCTTTCTGGAAGACCAGGCAGGAGTTTTGAAGCGCCACTTCTCGAGTCAATGATGAGTGCACTTGTTAATCAAGCTCAGGGCTACCTAGCAACTGGTGTTAACCCACAGCGCCTTGGTAATGATCATCCGAGCATCGCACCATATGGTCCGGTAAAAACAAAAGATGGATACCTCTTGTTAGCGGTTGGTACCGATGGTCAATACGAAAAACTTGTTGAAGCGCTGGCGAGCCAAGAACTTTCGTCTCACACTGAGTGGAAACTCAATGATGTTCGAGTTAAAGAGTTGGCAAAAATGAGAAGTGTTCTTAATTCAATTTTCGAGCAGTCAACTACTGACGAATGGCTCAAGCGACTTTCTCACTGTGGAGTTCCAATGTCACCGATACTTGACGTTGCCGGGGCATTTGCACAAGAGCAAATAGCTGGTGGAGATTTCACGGGAACCATGTCAACCCCCGCAGGTGTAATTAAGGCAATGCGCACGCCGCTAATTATTGATGGTAAGCGACCTGAGATTCGATCGGGTCCTCGCGCAATGGGCGAAGACACACAAGAAATCTTTGATAATTAGTTTTTAAAGACATCACCATTGAATGAATCAATGGTTGTGAAGTCTTGAACGTTTCTTCTCGTTAGCTTGGTGTGGCGCTTCTGTGGGTGGCCCAAAGTAACAATTGATGCAACTGCAAACGTTGAGGGAATTTCGAGCACGTCCATTATCTGCTGTTCGTTCTTGATTGCGACAGTTGTCATTACGCCACCGAGGTCATGTTCACGAGCTGCAAGGAGAATGTTCCAAACAAATGGGTAGAGCGACGCTCCACCAACTATTTGGTAGCGATCTAAGTCACGGTCTAGTGCCGCGAGAATTTCTAAGTCAGCACAGATCACGAGCATTACTGGAACATTCTGCAATGTCTCAGGAAATCCATCTGGTTTTGAAATCGCTTCTGCGGCACTACGTTGCGCTAATGCTGCTTGGCGATCTGCGTCGCTCGCAAGAGGTGAGAACGGTATTACTCCTGCAAGCAAATGACTGATGTAGTCATGCCACGCATCTAGGTAGATGTCTCTAATTTTCATTCGCTGTGAGGCGTCTTTAACAACTATGACTTTCCATGCTTGGCGGTTACCGCCAGATGGTGCAAAGCGTGCTGTGTCAAGAATGTCGTACAGAACGGCGTCACTTACTGACTCGTTTGAGTATTCACGAATTGAGCCGGTGGTCTTTAGGGCATCGTTAATTTCCATTACGACACCCTAGAGCGACTACTACTAAGCGTCTCGACGCTGGAAGACAAATATTCCGATGCCCCAAAGAATCACTGTGTAGAGCACTAAAAGCATCGCCGAAGTCCAAGGTGAGAAGCCGTTTGGAATTGGAGTCACAGACATCATTTCTCGCCCTAAGTACGAAGGTTCAAATTTGGTGAGGGAGTCCTGGATGCTTTGCGGGAAGAAAAAAAGCACAAGTGGAATAACTAGAACAATTCCCACGTAGGCGCTGATTGCGGCGGCACTTTGTCGCAGCAACATTCCAAGGCTAAAGCCAATAACTGAAAGCAGCATGAGATAAAACCCACCAAAAATTACAGCTCGCAAATCGGCACCATTGGTAAGAGTGTCGGGGACTGAAGAATTCATATTTCCATAGATTGCTTGTCCAATAAAGAAGGCTGCGAAGCACACGGCTTCACTCACGAGCAACATAGAAATTTTTAATACACCAGTCTTGGCGGTTATTAGCTTCCATCTGTTTGGAACCGCCGCCAATGTTGTCCTGATAGAGCCAGTCGTGTACTCAGTGGTTATAAAAAGCGACCCAATTACACCAACTGCAAATTGTGCGAGCGCAGTTCCAACGAGACTTGTAGCGATTGGATCAAACGTAAGTCGCGTTCGTTCTGAACCGGGGGAGTTCCAGTTTGCATGAATAAGTGAAGTCACCAATATGCCCAGTCCTATTGTGAGCACGACAAAGACAATCATTCCAAAAATTGTGGACCGAACGCTTCGGAACTTTATCCATTCCGACTTCATTGTCGATAGGAGAGTCACTTCGTTATTCATGAGGAACTCCTAGTTTGCCGCCACCGTATTCGACGCTGTCGGCGGTGAGATCCATAAAGACTTCTTCAAGTGACGCACGCTGTGGCGTTAGCTCCAAGATTGTGATGCCATCTCTAAACGCAATGGCACCTACTTGATCAGAAGTGAGTCCACTAACAGTTAGTCCAAGATCATTAATTTCAGTCACCTCAGCGTTTTGCGCAGTGAGGCTAGAAGTGAGCTTCTTGATGTCAGATGCACGTACGAACACGGTTCCATGTGCTGTTGCGGTGAGGTCGTCAACGGAACCCTGGGTAATAAATTTTCCTCGACCAATGACAATGATTTGGTCTGCACTTACTGCCATTTCACTCATTAAGTGAGAACTTACGAAAACTGTTCGCCCTTCGTTCGCGAGTGAACGGAAGAACTCCCTTATCCATCGGATTCCTTCGGGGTCAAGACCATTTACTGGCTCGTCGAAAAGAAGTACCCCTGGGTCACCAAGTAACGCTCCAGCGATTCCGAGTCGCTGATTCATTCCAAGCGAATAGCCACCAACTTTTTTATTAGCGACAGATTCAATTCCTACAAACTCAAGTACTTCATCGACACGAGTTTTTTTAATCTTGTTTGATGCTGCTAGCGCTAGAAGATGGTTTCGTGCAGTTCGACCCGGATGAATGGCCTTGGCATCGAGCAGAGCACCAACTTCACGCAGTGGAGCTTTTAGCTCGTGGTACGTCTTGCCGTTAATTGTTGCTGACCCCTTGGTGGGGTAATCAAGCCCAAGAATAAGTCGCATTGTTGTTGATTTTCCTGATCCATTTGGTCCAAGGAATCCAGTAACAACACCGGGCTTAACTTCAAAATCGAGATTGTCTAGAGCTAGCGTGTCGTCGTACTTCTTCGTTAAATGATCAATTTTCAGCATGTTTCATCAGCCTACTGCTCCAGTTCACGTTGCAATCAATAAATATTCATGTCTTTTGGAACAACATGCAGGCAATAGCTGCACTTCCCTTAATCTAAAGATATGTATTCATCAGTTGAGATGATTTCTCCAGAAAAGGCTCTCAAGGGCAGGTTTAACCCAGTCGATGTTTCTGAGCCTCACCTGCAATTCAACATTTCTCTCGAAGATGAAATTCCCAACACCGAAACTGCGTATGTGGCTATGGGCTGTTTCTGGGGTGCAGAGCGTAAATACTGGGAACTTCCTGGCGTCGTGAACACAGCTGTTGGTTACCAAGGTGGCTACACACCTAACGCAACATATGAAGAAGTATGCACTGGGAAAACTGGTCACTCAGAAGTTGTGAAGGTTGTGTTTGATCCGAGCAAAGTTTCGTACGCCCAAATTATTCAATGCTTCTATGAAAATCACAATCCAACGCAGGGCTTTCGACAGGGTGCAGATATTGGAACGCAGTACCGAAGTGCAATTTATTTCTTAAATCCTGAGCAAGAAAGAATTGCTCGTGAAATAACTAGTGCGTTCCAAGTAACGCTAAATGAGAACCACTACGGCACGATCACAACAGAGATCGCATCAGCTGGCGAGTTTTATTATGCAGAGCAGTACCATCAGCAATATCTCATTGCTAATCCAAATGGATACTGTGGTCTTGGTGGAACTGGCGTTAGTTGTCCAGTTGGTTTAAGTAGTAACTAGTCGCGAGGAAGCCCAGCAATAACTGCTTGAGCTTCTTTAACCATTGAGCGCACAATGTCGCCCGCTGGAATGAGTGACGAAATTGCACCAACCACTTGACCAGCTGGGTAGCCCTCAAGGTCAGGGTCAACGCCTACGGCATTAGCGCCAGCGCCAAGGTGGAATGTTCCGTTTCCAAGTGACTGCATGAGCTGTTCAGGGAACTTCTTTAGAAGCGATGGATCTGCTTCATACATATCTGAAGTTTTATTTTTCATCACTCGCATTGGCTTGCCACTGAATCCACGAGAAATAGTTGTTCCGTCTTCTTTGCTCGCAAGAATCTTGTCCTGGTAGCCAGGAAGCACTCGAGCTTCAGGTGTTGCGATAAATCGTGTTCCAACCCAGATGCCGTCTGCACCAAGACTCAGTGCCGCCGCGAGTCCGCGACCATCGAATATTCCACCAGCAGCAACAACAGGTATTGCGCCGTTCATTGCATCAACAATCATTGGTACGAGTGGGAAGGTTGCGACTTGTCCGGTGTGACCACCAGCTTCGGTGCCTTGAGCGACAACAACATCACATCCAGCATCGAGTGCACGTTTGGCGTGATCAACTTTTCCGCACATTGAGATAACGAGAACATTATTTTTGTGACAGAGATCAACTACATGGCTTGGTACACCGAGGCCGGCAACAAATGTTGTTGCACCGCCTTCAATCAAAATTTCTACATTGCGCATCAGACTGTCGGGGAATGCAGTGAGTAGGTCAACACCAAATGGCTTAGAAGTGAGAGCCTTGGTTGCAGCGATTTCTTCTGCGAGTACTTCACTCGACATAGTTGAAGCTCCTAGGCAGCCGTATCCACCAGCTTCAGAGATTGCAGCGCTGAGAGCGGAGTATGAAACTCCTCCCATTCCAGCCAGCATGATGGGGTATTGGATGCCTAATAGTTCAGTTAATTTCGTTTTCATTTGCCCTCAGTTTCTCACTTCCTAAGAGACTACTGAGTTTGTAACAAATTTCACAAGCATGACGTAGACTTCCTTCATCGTAAAGGAAGCTGCAATGTCTGAAGAAACACTTGTTCCCATACTTCATAAACGCGATCTGAACTTTGTACTCGGAGCGCTAATGATGGGGATGTTTCTTTCTGCGCTCGATTCAACAATCGTCTCTACGGCATTGCCAACAATTGTTGGTGATCTTCATGGGGCTAGCCACCTGAGTTGGGTGGTTGTCGCATATTTACTTGCAACAACTGTCACAACACCACTCTGGGGAAAGCTCGGCGACCTTCACGGTCGAAAAGGATATTTCCAAGCATCAATTGTTATCTTTCTCATTGGTTCAATGCTTTGTGGATTCGCTCACAGCATGATTCAGCTTGTCCTGTTTCGTGCGTTTCAAGGATTAGGTAGTGGTGGACTAATGGTTGGAGCGCAAGCGGTGATGGCTGACGTGATTCCTCCTCGCGAGCGTGGAAAATATGCCGGTTGGTTTGGAGCAGTATTTGGAACCTCAACAATTGTTGGACCACTTCTTGGTGGCGTTCTTGTTGACTACACCTCATGGCGATGGATTTTCTTTGTCAACCTTCCATTAGGTATTGCTGCACTAGTTGCTTGTGCTGCGTACTTGCCGAGCTCAAAGGCTCGAGTACAGCACACAATTGACTATGCGGGAATCTTTACATTGAGTATTTCTGCAACAGCACTCATTCTCTTCACATCACTTGGCGGCATTTCTTTCCCTTGGAGCTCATGGCGCTCAATTGCACTCGTAGGCATCGGAATTTTTGCTGCGATTGCGTGCATATTCATTGAGCGCAAATCAGTCGAACCAATTTTTGCCCCTCGTCTGTTCAAGAACAAAGTATTTCTCTCAGCATCAGCAATTGGTTTTGTAGTTGGATTTGCCATGTACGGCGCAATGGTGTTCTTGCCTCTCTACTACCAAGATGTTCGACTTATTTCTCCAACCATGTCGGGACTTCGACTCGTGCCAATGATGGCGGGACTATTTGCAACATCAATTTTTGCTGGGCAAATGGTTTCAAAGGGCATGCGGTACCGCCCATTTCCAATAACGGGTACAGCGTTAATGACACTCGGGCTTTGGCTTTTCTCGTTCATTGGTGTCAGCACTTCATCATGGTTGATTGCATTCTTCATGGTGGTCTTTGGCATGGGACTTGGACTCGTAATGCAGATCCTCACCACCGCAGTGCAGAACGCAGTGCTTCCTGAAGACATTGGTGCTGGAACTGCTGGATCAAACTTCTTTCGCTCTATGGGCGGGTCATTCGGCACAGCTGTCTTTGGTGCGCTGTTTGCGAATCAACTTCCAAAAGCTCTCGCAGCAGATGTTCACGGACTGCCACCAGGAAGTGCGGCAACCTCTGCTTCAAGCTGGACGCCTCAGTATCTTCAACATTTGCCAACGCAAGTTTTCAACGAGATTGCTCACGCACTTTCAACGACAATCGCTGGAATGTACATCTGGTCAATTCCATTCGGACTGCTCGCGCTAGCTCTTTCCTTTACCCTGCCAGAGCTGCAGCTTCGAAAGAGCCTTACTCCACACGCTGACGAAGTACCAATGTCAACTGACGGACACATTCTGTAAGTTGCTCTAGGCAGGCATCGAAATCTTTGTCTGTTCCGTAATAAGGGTCAGCAACATCCATGTCACGTGGTCCATCAAGAAGGTTGCGCGCGAGCACCACCTGCGTTGAAGGATTCGTTAAGCGGTATTCAATGTCTCGCACGTGCTCTCGAGTCATAACAAGCACCACGTCATGGGTATCGAGGTATTCAGTACTTGCAAATTGCCCAAGGGTGCCTGGATCACTAAGACCAGCACGGTCGAGTGCCCCTCTGGCTCGTTCGTCCATTTCTTTTCCAATGTGCCAGTTCGCAGTTCCAGCACTCGTTACGTTTACGCGAGTCGCCAGCACCTCATCTTGAGAAATTAGATCTCGAAGGGCGACCTCGGCCATAGGGGAGCGACATATATTGCCGGTGCAAATGACTGCAACATTAAGAATTTGTGAAGTCAATGTTTTCCCTAAAAAATAAAGTGGTTGAAGGCTATCGCCACGAGGCCGTATGTGCGAAATCCTGCGCAACAAGGTACGATACATAGGAACTACTTGGAAGGAGTCGCTATGCCATTATCAGAGCACGAACAGCGGATCCTTGCCGAGCTAGAAGACTCCCTCTCAAAGCAAGACCCAAGATTTGCTGAAAAGGTTGAGCAAACAAATATCTATTCGCACGGTGGGCGCCGAGTGCGCTGGGGCGTTGCGGGATTTATTGCAGGACTCGCGCTACTGCTCGTCTTTCTTTCAACTTCGATTTTGCTTAGTCTCGCTGGTGTCGCGCTGATGTTCTTTTCAGCCGTCATTGTCGAGCGCAATGCACGATTAATGAGTCGCGCTTCATGGCGCGACATCACTCGTCCTGGACGTGGTGATGATGCTCATGCGAGTGTGGGTCCTCGAACTGACTCTCTTCGTGACTGGTTGTCACGCCAACGCCGCAGAAGCGAATGACCCTTTCCGGGGTCAGCCCAAATGCTGCCCCGTGCTTAGCGCTTGATATTGGAGCAACCAAAGTTGATGCTGGCGTTGTTTCACTTGATGGAACGATTCTTTGTCAAGAGCGACTAAGCGTCAGCGATTACAACAATGACCTCATCACACCAATTATTTCAATGCTGCAACAACTTCGAAGTGGATTTGATATTTCAACTCTTGGGGTCGGATGCGCCGGTCCAATGACCAAGGGTGGAGAAGAAGTCTCCCCACTAAACATTCCGCAGTGGCGAAATTTCCCACTTCGCTCAGTTCTCCAGCAAGAACTTGCAATCGAAGTTTTTATTGAAGGCGATGCGAGAGCGCTTGCATTAGCTGAAGGTGTTTTCGGTGCTGCTAAAAATAAAAGCTCCTATATCTCAATGGTTGTCTCCACTGGCATTGGTGGCGGAATTGTGATGAACGGAAAATTGCTCGATGGAGAAACTGGTAATGCTGGCCACGTGGGACACATCATTGTGATTCCAGATGGCAGCCTGTGCTCGTGTGGAGCCCAGGGATGCCTCGAAGCAGAAGCCTCTGGCTGGGCAATTCAGTCAAGTACTGGTACGTCTGCAAAAGATGCCGACAGCGCAACTCGTTACCGCACCGCGGATTTAGTTGGTCGTGGGATTGGAACGCTGTGTTCAGTTCTTGACATCTCAGATTGTTACGTTGCGGGCTCAGTGGCGCTTGGTTTCGGTGATGAGTTCTTTGACATTGCAACGAAATCTGCTCGTTCAATTGCAAAATTGCAATATAGCGAGGGAATTGAAATTCAGCGTTCAGGGTTGCACGACAGTGGTCCGCTACTAGGCGCCGCACTCGTAGGGTTTCGAGGTGCACAGTGAAGAAATACTGGACACCAGGTCTTGGTCGGCATCTATTTCTGCACCCTGCAGATGGCGTAGCTGTGTTACGTGCGGGGCTTCGACTCCGCAGAAAGAACTGGTGGCGTCGAGCACCATTTCTCCCGATCCCTGATGCCAAGTACTGGGAGTTTCGGATGTCAACAGTAAATGGTGTTTCGGGTGAACTGACGCCAAAAGATGTAGTTGTAGCGGCGAAATGGTCACTTCAACAACCGGTGGGGAACTAGGTTTTTCCTATGGGGCGAGTGCTTCTTCTTAACGCCACATTTGAGCCGTTGCAACTCGTCAGCGAACGACGTGCGGTGGTGTTGATGCTTGCTGGCAGAGCTGAGCCCATTGCTACTCCAGAAGAGCCAGCAGTGTGTCGCTCCGCGAGCATGGTCGTTGAGATTCCTTCAATTGTTCGTCTTCATGAGATGGTGAAGATTCCAACGAAAGTTCGAACACCACCTCTGACAAGGAGATCGCTTCTCCTTAGAGATAACAATAAGTGTGCGTACTGCCTCGAACACGCTGACACAATTGACCACGTGATTCCAAGGAGTCGTGGGGGAAAACACGAGTGGACAAATGTTGTTGCTTCGTGTCGTCATCACAACATGCAAAAGGGTGACCGCTTGATTGAAGAGATCGGTTGGTTTATGCACTTTCAACCACGTGTTCCTGACGGCCCGTGGTGGCGTTGGCGTCACGTTCCAAATCCAGATCCACTCTGGGCACCGTTTCTACCGCGCGCGTCGTGATTGAAGTTGAAGAGCTGTACGACTACGACGTTTTGCGTCGAGTTGAAGAGCCAACAATGTTTGTTGTTCGACTCGCTAAGCCCACGTTGGTGCTTGGTTCGAGTCAGTCGGCGGATCTTCTTCAATTAGAAAATCCTGCTGAATATGAAATCCGTCGAAGACGAGGCGGGGGAGGCATTGTCTTATTGCAGCCCGATGATGTTTGGGTTGACTGGTGGATCCCCTCCAGTGACGCACGATGGGTGGCTGATGTTCAAGTTGCATCTATTGCGGCTGGCAACTGGTGGAAGCTGGCGTTAGAAGAGCATCTTCTTGGTTCTCTAGTTGTGCATGAAGGCGCGCTCGAGGGAGAACAAGAACATCGCGTAGTTTGCTTCGCTGGCAAGGGACCGGGCGAGGTATTTATAGATGACAAGAAGGCAGTTGGCGTCACACAGTGGCGCGTTCGTGAAGGCACATTTCTTTCTACGGTCATTCATTCCCAAGACTCTTCAGGAGTCCTAAACGTTTTGAAGCGTCAACCTAAGGGGCTCTTAGGTGCCATTGCACACCACACCCTGGACTCCATTGGAGTGAAAGACCCTGAAGAATTACTAAGGGATTTGGCCGAAATCAGTGGTCCTTGGCTGGTCCGCCAGCTCTACCTAAGCGCCTAAAAAGCTTCTCAAAAAAGCCTTGTTTTGCCTCCTCTGGTCCCTTCACGCCCTAGGCCAAAAGTCCTTTAAGAACCTGCAAAAAAAGGGTGAAAAGTGGCTCGATTTGCCACAATGTGGAGACATGTGGTGTAATGTGGAACAAAGTGGGGGCAAGTGGTGACTCATTAGGTGGAGGACCGGGATGCTTAGTTTTGTTGGCCAGTTTCAGCACACGCTGGATGCAAAAGGTCGACTCATCCTGCCCGCAAAGTTTCGCTCTGAATTTGAACGTGGCGGACACCTAAGTCCAAACGATGAACAGTGTGTTGCACTCTGGACACCTGGCGAGTTTGATCGTCGAGCAGCTGAGATGCGCTCGAGTGAAAAAAATGGTGGAGCTGAAGAGCGCCGACTACTTCGCTACTGGGCTGGTCAATCTTCTGATGCTGAATTCGACAAACAAGGTCGATTCGCTGTGCCACCAGCCGTACGCGAATACGCGAACCTCGTTGATGAAGTCTTGATCGTTGGTGTGCTTGATCACATCGAACTTTGGAATCCAGACATCTACAACCAGATGGTTAATTCAGCGGAAGAGATCTTTAAGCAAGGCAGAAATTAGTGAGAGGGGATTACAAGCAGTACCGGCCGCGGACCATGCGCAGCCTTTCAATCGTTAGAACAGGAGAGGACACCTCCTCCGCCCTCTCTCCTGTTGTTTCGATTGCAAGGCTGCAGATGGCCCAGGGTAACTACCACCA
>CAIJWX010000118.1:0-7051 GCA_903824535.1 uncultured Actinomycetes bacterium
ACGAAGTAACTTTCCGTAGTGCCTTTAATAGCAAGTTATTTAACAATACCGAGATGTGCTTAGAAATTTACTGTAGAGACTTGAATCTTCCTCATGAGATGAAACATCTATAAGAAATAACGTTTTTTTCATCAATTCGTGTTAGTTTTTGCTGAAGTTTTAACTATTGAAGGTGATAACCACAACAAGAAAGAGGTAGTCATGTCCGACGCCCCAACAACGCTTGGAACAGATTCTGGAGAGAATGAACTCAGATCAGGAGTTCTAGGTCTTTTTGACTCAGTCGTTATGGCGGTCGCAGGTTCTGCACCGGCGTATTCAATCGCTGCGACAACTACCGCTTTGTTTGCCGCGGTGGGCTTTGGTGGCCCAGCAGCCCTCTTGTACTGCGGAATATTTATGTTCGGCATTATGTTCGCCTTCAACTATCTCTCGAAATCAGATAGTCACGCCGGGGCAACGTATTCATGGGTTCGAAGAGCGTTGCACCCAGCGTTCGGATTCCTTGCTGGATGGTCTTTAATTGTTTCTGCACTTATCTTCATGGTTGTGGCGACATTCCCTGCCGGTTCAACAATCCTTGATTTGTTCTCACACTCAGCTTCCTCAAACAAAACGCTAGTAACGATTTTTGGCTCGTTCTTCTTTTTGCTAATGGTTGGAGCTGTTGCAGCAGGAGTAACCGTTACAGTTACGGTTCAAATAATCATGTCGTGCATTGAGGTCGTAATCTTGATCCTTTTCGCGCTGCTTTCCATTTTCCACGCTCACCACGCCACACCGTTCTCCTGGCACTGGCTCTCACCTTCTGTCTTTCCAGATATGAAGACCTTTACTTCAGGTGCGCTTCTTGCAACGTTCTATTACTGGGGCTGGGATGTAACAGCAAATCTCAGTGAAGAAACAAAGAACCCACGAAAGACATCAGGTCTCGGTGGTCTTCTTGGTGGACTAATTGTATTTTTATTGTTCGAACTTTTCACCATTGGATCAAACATGGTTCTAACAAGTGGTGAAATGAACAACCCTGACAATGCTGCAAATATCCTTTCTGTACTTGGACAGGCCGTCTGGCACGGAACAGGTGGAAAACTTATTGTCCTTGCAGTTCTTCTTTCAACGGTTGCCACGCTAGAGACAACATTGATTCAGGTAACTCGAACGTTCTTCACCATGGGACGCGATCACACGCTGCCATCGGCACTTGGCCACACGCACCCAGTTCGTAAAACACCACTGGTTGCAACATTTGTTGCAGCTGCGTTATCTATTCTGCTCTTTGTTGGAAGTACATACGTTGGCTCGATCTCAAACATCTTGACTGATGGCTATAACGCAATTGGACTTCAGATTTGCATCTACTACGGGCTTGCTGGGTTTTCGGTGGTTGTTCTGTACCGACGACAGCTCTTTAAGTCAGTCAAGAACTTCATCTTCATGGGTCTTTGGCCGCTTCTTGGTGCAGGGTTCATGGTCTTCATTTTCTCGAAGGCTCTTCCGAACTTGAACACAACAACAAAGGTTGTTGGACTCGGAGCAGTTGCACTTGGAATTATTCCAATGGCGTTCTACTGGATTAAGGGAAGTCCCTACTTCATTCCTCCTACCAAAGAAGACCGTCACGCGGTTCTTATGGAGTTTGAACAAAACCTCTAATACTTCTAAAGTGCCCGCCCTCTGGTTAGCTCCAGGGGGCGGGCGTTTTTATTTGTGAATCGGGTACATTGGATTCTCGGTAAATGAAGGATTCGTATGGCAAAGATGCCCGCAGTATTTATTGGCCACGGAAGTCCAATGAACACGTTAGAAACGAATCGTTTTACTAATGCTTGGTCTGAGTTCGCCTCATCTATTCCAAAACCACGCGCGATTGTCGCAGTTTCAGCTCACTGGTTCATAAACGCCTCTGCAGTGACATCAATGGCGAAACCGAGAGTCATCCATGATTTCTACGGCTTCCCACAAGAACTCTTTGACTTCCAATATGACGCTCCTGGTTCACCTGACGTTGCTCGCCAGCTCGCCACATTGGCTGAACCTACGTGGGTAGGGCTTGATGATGAGACGTGGGGGATTGACCACGGCACATGGTCGGTGCTCGCGCACATGTTTCCAGAAGCTGACGTTCCAGTTGTTCAGCTTTCCATTGATGCGAGCAAGCCAATTTCGTATCACATGGACTTAGGCGCCAAGCTCGCACCACTCATGGATGAAGAAATCTTGATTGTCGCCAGTGGCAACGTGGTGCACAACCTTGGAGCAATTAACTGGGGGATGGAGAGCGAAGGCTTTGACTGGGCGCACCGGTTTGATGATGATGCACGTTCCATCATGAAGAACAGTCCAGACACGCTCTATGAACTTAGTGATCATGATGATTTTCGCCTCGCTGTTCCAACCTCAGATCACTTTTTGCCACTGGCCTACATTGCGGGAATCGCCGGCGCAACCGATAGTGATGTAAATGTTTTCGCTGACGGCTGCGTTATGGGATCACTCTCCATGACGTCGTACAGCGTTAGCTAATTAGCAATTGGTGTGATTGCAAGCTTCAGCGCTATGAGCACCATTACAACACCAATTGCAGTGTCCAGAATTCGCCACGTAATGGGCTTTGCCATAAACCGTGATGCGTACCGGGCACCAAAACCGAGGCTTGAAAACCAAAGTACTGAGCTTGTTCCAGCGCCGGCTGCAAAGATCCATCTGGAGTGTCCATACTGATTGCCAATAGAGCCAATTAGCAAGACCGTATCAATGTAGACGTGAGGATTTAGAAATGTAAATGCAAGAGTTGTCGCTACCGCAACTCTCAAAGAAGGTTTATCTGCGTCAGCTGGTGATAGTGATTCAGGCCGCAGCGCTTTCTTGAATGATCGAACCGCAAAGTATGAAAGGTAGACAACTCCTACCCAGCGCAGTACCTGCAGCGAACTTGGTGCCGTTTTGATGATGCCACCAATGCCACCAATACCTGAGAGAATCAGCAGAACATCAGACGATGCACAGATGGCCACAACGGTAGCTACATGGTGTTTACTGAGCCCCATCCGTAGGACGTAGGCGTTCTGGGCGCCTATAGCAACTATGAGTGAAAGGCCCGTTAGGAAGCCTGCAATAAGAGCAGTCATTACTTCATCTTCTCATGCTTTACTATGGCCCAAGTGAGCTTTACCTTCTCTAATTAAGGACATGACTATGGACGTATTTGAAGCGCTCTACACAACTCGAGCAATGCGACGAGTGAAGCCTGACCCAGTGCCTATGGAAGTTCAAGCTCAAATTCTTGACGCCGCAGTACGAGGTCCCTCGGGAGGAAACACCCAGGGCTGGCGTTTTCTTATGGTTGATGATCCTGAGGTCATAAAGAAAATCGCTCCGCTCTATCAAGACTCAGTTCGTCAACTTTGGGGAACGATCTACGCCGAGCGCTACCAAGCAGCGCTCGCGGACCCTGAAGCTGCGCAAAGTAAGACAATGATGAAGATGGTGAGCTCAGTTCAGTGGGCTGCAGATAATTTCGAAAGCACTCCGCTTCTACTCTTTGGCTTTACACGCGGTGATACGTCGGGTGGATCTATTTGGCCAGCACTATGGAGTGCTCAACTCGCTGCCAGAGCACACGGTGTAGGAAGTGCGCCAACTTCAATCCTTAGTTTCTTTCACCCTGACGAGACGTATGACATTTTGGGAATCCCTAAGGATGAAAACTGGATTATGGCTGCCATGATCACCATGGGGTATCCAAAGGGCACGTGGGGTGTTGCAAAGCGTCGCCCCGCACAAGAAGTTTCGTACCGAAACAAGTGGGGCAATGACATTGGATTTGAAATCAATGAGCCTCTTTGGCAAGGGAACAAATAACAATGTGTACAGCTGAAGTTCCAGTAGCGCACACACCTGCGGGTGGCTACGGAGAACGATTCCCTGAACTGGTACTCGGCAATTGCAATGGCGCGCTCGCAGAAGGCGCACCAGATCTTCGAGGACTGTGGCGTGCTGTTGAAGTCTGGCGCGGTGGTGAACTCGTTGATAAGAGTGACCGTTTTTACTCTTACGTAGAGCGCATTGAACAGTGTGGTGACCGCATCATTGACATGGGTGGAGGAACAATCGCTGATGCCCGTGCCGACGGCTCAGAAGAGAACGGCGTGCACGACGTTTCAGCGTTTGACTACACCACACCGATTCATGTAACCGCAAGTTTTGAAGACAAGGTTTTCATTCTTCGCCCAGTAGGAATCCCTGGTATTGAGATAACTAGGCAACTTGATGAAAATGGATTCATGATTTGGTCACGCCCAGACCTCGCTCAGCAAATCGTAAAACTTGTTCGAGACGGTGATGGCGCGGGGACACCTGAAAACACATTTCGTAAGGCCGACATATCCTAAAATTTAGGTATGGCTAAAACTTCTTCAACACCAAATGCTTCAAAACTTATAGATGGTCGCATTAAGGAACTAGGGGACTGGCGTGGAGAAACTCTCGCCAGAGTTCGTGAACTTATCAAGCAAGCTATTCCAGATGTAACAGAAGACTGGAAGTGGCGCGGGGTGCCTGTTTGGTACAGCGATGGAATGATTTGCACCGGTGAAACCTATAAGAGTGTTGTGAAACTTACGTTTGCCAATGGTGCTGAATTGAAGGACCCATCAGGTCTATTTAATTCGAGTCTCGAAGGTAACGTGCGTCGTGCAATTGATATCTCTGAAGGAGAAAAGATCAAAGCGACTGCATTTAAAGCCCTAGTTAAAGAAGCTGCAAAAAGAAACTCAGCGAAAAAGAACTAATGATTTCGCGGTAGTTATCGCGGCTGCTCTCCAACAATGCTGGCACGTTCCATCACGCGTCGTTGTGGCCAGTAATCGCTAAGAGCAAAATGCTGGACAGCACGGTTATCCCAAAATGCAACTGAATGTGGTTCCCACTGGAATCGGCACTGGTATTCAAGAACATTTGTCTGAGAACTGAGAAAATCAATCAGTTCATCACTTTCAGCTTGGCTGTAGCCAACGATTGATTGTGTGAATGCGCGATTGACATAAATCAACTTTCGACCAGTTTCGCCGTGGGTGCGAACAACAGGCTGCACAGTTGGTGGGTACTTCTCGTGCATTTGCTCACGTGAAGCGTCATCAAGTGTGTGACCGAAGGCTTTTGTGAAGTCATTCACTGCCTTTAAATCTGCGATTTGAGCCTTCGTCTTTTCACTTAACCCTTCGTACGCTGCGTACATGTCACAAAACGAAGTGTCGCCACCGATTGGTGGAATTTCAATTCCGTGTAGCACCGCTGCAGCAGAGGGGAGCTTTCTCCATGGGACATCGGAGTGCCACACATTTTCAAAACCACCAACTTTTGCTTCTTTTTCAAATCGAACAAGTTCTGGTTGATCAGTATTAGCTGGAATGAATGGGTGAATCTCGAGGTCACCGAATCTACGAGCAAACGCAACATGCTCAGCTGGTGTGAGTGGTTGATTGCGAAAGAAAATAACTTTGAAGTCAAGTAAACAGCGTCTAAGTTCTGCAACAAGTTCGTCACTGATTGGCTTAGTGATGTCAACGCCGTCAACAATGCCACCAATGGTTGCACCAAGCTGCTTAACGCTGAACCCGTTGTAGGTGAGCTTGCTTAAACGCTCACGCTCTTCAGCGAGGTGGGTTACTGGTCCCACCATGATTTTGAAGGGCTGCAGTTTTACTCGCTGTGGTTTTACGATTGCGGCTGGATCAATGATTGTTGTCATTTTGCTTCCTTCGGTATTTAAAGAAATTAACAGAATGAGACTGGCGTCATATTGAGCATCACGCAATAAAAGTCCCACTTGGTTTAGCCTTTTACCCGTCTACGGCCGCATGGCCCAACCGAAGAAAGTAGGACAAAGATGGGTGTATTACTTCTAATTGGACGAATTCTGTTCAGCTTGATTTTCATTGGATCTGGCATTAACCACATTGTTAAAGCCAAGGACATGGTTCCTTACGCTCAGATGAAGAAATTGCCACTTCCTGGACTATTGGTGCCACTCTCAGGACTAATGGTCCTTGCTGGTGCTGCATCAATCATTCTTGGTCTCTGGATTGACCTTGGTGCTCTACTCATTGCCATTTTCTGCATTCTTTCAGGAGTTATTTTCCACAATTTCTGGGCTGCAGATGCTGCATCAAAGCAGGGTGAAATGATTTCGTTTCTTAAGAACATTTCAATTGCTGGTGGCGCGCTCGTCATTGTTGCGATTGTCAACAAGAACCACATGATTGATCTTGGTCCAGTAATTAGCCACGCTCACTCAGTTCTGTTTACTAAGAACTAATAGTTAAATAAACAAAGCCCCCGGGATTTACCCGGGGGCTTTGTTGTTTTTAGATTTGGTTGATTTGAGGGAATTCGAACCTTTGACCATTGCACGCCATTAAGTTGAACTAAAGAAGTTCAATGAACTTACTTACGTCCAGTCCAGATTGTCGAAGGATTGAGGATAACGTTCCACGAGCAAGTTCTTTGTGCATGGGGACAATAACAACTTTTCCATTTGTGTCTCGCAGTTTCACGTGACTACCTCGCTGCGATGTTTGGTTGAAGCCATCCTTTAAGAGCGCTGAAACCACTTGTTGACCAGAAACTACAGGGAGTGCTGGACTCACGCAGGTAAAAGTACTGTGGTAATAACTGGCGGCTCTAGAGATTCAGGGAGCTTCTCATCTTCGAAGTAAAGAGCCAAAGCCTCTTCGAGATTTGCAACAGCTTCTTCAAAATTGGTGCCTTGAGACACAACGTCAACGTCGAGACACTTCGCGACAAATAAATCGCCTTCATGTGTAACTGCAACGGTGAACTTCATGAAAGTAATTGTACCAGCACGTAGTGACAATTGCCCTGGATCTCTGGTGGAGGTAAGGGGATTCGAACCCCTGACCCCTTGCATGCCATGCAAGTGCTCTACCAACTGAGCTATACCCCCAAGGAACTATTGATGTTAGCAGTCAGGTTCTTGTCTCTATTTATTGATGCTTACGACCACCAGATGAAGTGGGTAGTCTTTTGA
>CAIJWX010000119.1:0-14404 GCA_903824535.1 uncultured Actinomycetes bacterium
AAAGGTTCCGTAGTCGAGGTAACTCTTTAGTTTCGTAAGCGCAGCAACTATTTCTTTATTACCAACCATGAATCCAACGCGCCAGCCAGCCATTGAGAACGACTTGGTGAGGGTGTACAGCTCAACACAGCATTCCTTTGCACGTGGTACTTGCAGAATTGATGGTGGTTTGTAGCCATCGAAACCGAGATCAGCGTACGCAAAGTCGTGACAGATAATTACGTCGTGCTCGAGCGCAAAATTAACGAGACGCTCCATGAACGCTAAGTCCACGCACGCACTGGTTGGGTTGTGTGGGAATGAACAAATAATAACGCGGGGCTTGACCGTGGCTTTTTCCCAAGCCGCAACAAGACCATCAAAGAAGTCATCACCTGGATTATTCTCAGATGATGCAGGGTCAAGCATTGGAACAGTGATAACTGTTGCGCCAGCAAAGCCAGGACCAGCTAAGTGAATTGGATAACTCGGACTTGGAACAATTGCCGTGTCCCCTGGCCCAAGTAATACCCACATGAGGTGAGTGAGTCCTTCTTTGGCACCAATCGTGGTGACAACTTCAGTGTCAGGGTCAAGATCTACGTCCCACATCTTTTTGTAACGAGTTGCCATTGCGAGGCGAAGGTTTGGAAGTCCGCGACTAGCTGAGTAACGGTGATTCTTTGGGTTATGTGCGGCTTCGCTAAGTTTCTCAACAGCAATATCTGGACTTGGAAGGTCAGGGTTACCGAAGCCGAAGTCAACAATGTCTCTACCCGCCGCGCGCGCCTCTGCCTTCAGACCATTGATCTGAGCAAACACGTATGGAGGTAGTCCATTTATTCTGCGAAATTCCATCAGCGAAACTTACTTACTGAATGGCTCTCGCGCCACTCTTTGAGTTCATGAATTTGAACTGATGGTCCAAAGATCGCCCAGGTAGCGCCCGCTGAGGCAAGTCCGTCAAGAAGTCCATGGGTATCTTCTGGCGTATTTCCTGCCCAATTGACTGTCGCAAACTCAGATAATTGCTCAACTTCGTGTGGTTGTACATTCCAGAGATTTATCTCTGCTCCGAGGTCAATTGCGAGTTGATTGGTCGCATCGCTGCCTCCCCCGAACCAGACTGGCATTTCATCAAACAGCTGCGTGGCGGTATCAATTAAGAGCTCTCGGCGCTCAGCCCCCGAGAGGCTGACAAGTCCATACGCTTCATTTTCATCAGCCGATAGTCGGTCACCTGTGCCAAGTGCAGCAATAACTCTTCCAGGGGCCAGTGCATTCAGCGTTCTAAATTCCTCAACCAAGTGGCTTGTGCCAACAAGACCCACTCGTGCCACAAGTGGAGCCACGATTATCTCTTGATGTTTTTTTGCAATTGCAGCAAGCACGGGGAAAGGTGAGAGCGCTGGACGCTCAGGTGATCCCATAGGCCACAAGTGATCGTACGCAAACACCCCATCAATTCCTTGACGAGCTGCTTCACCCGCGAACGCCAGCGCATCATCACTGCCGTTTCTAAATGTAGGAAGCAGTACTCCAAGTTTCATTGTGCACCTTTAAATGCCAGAAGAGCTGCACCGAGTGCACCAGAATTCGGCCCAAAGTGATTAGCAATAATTTTTATTTCAGGTCGAGCTTCACGAGCTTCAACAAGTCCATCTAAATACTCACGTGCTGACGGTAGAACAAGTTCGAACACTGCTGAAAGACCGCCGCCAATGAGGTACGTTCCGCTATCAAGGATGACTTCAAGGTTCGATAATCCAAGCGCCATCCACCATCCGATTTCACGAATGATTACAAGTGCCTCTTCGCTTCCTTCGCTTGCTGCTTTGGAAACATCCTCACCTCGAACATTCTCGGCCCCCAGAGATGCTGAAAGTAAGGGGAGTTTTCCTGCTTGAACAGCTTCACTCGTCATTCGCTGCAACGCACCACCAGAGCAGTACCGCTCCCAGCAACCTTTTCCGCCGCAGAGGCATGGAGCACCGTTGGCTGAAACAACCATGTGACCAATTTCGCCAGCGAATCCGTTCTTGCCTCGATGCAGTTCTCCACCCGCAAAGAGTGCTCCACCGATACCAGTGCCGAGCGTCACCATCACGAAATCATCAATATCCTTCGCTGCGCCCCACTCGTGTTCACTGAGGGCAGCGCAGTTCGCATCATTATCTGCAAAGACGTGCTGTGATCCAATGAGCTTTTTTAAAGAGTCAGTGAGATTGATGCCATGAGCACTCTGCCAGTTGGGCGCGTACGCCAGTGATCCATCACGTCGTATGAGTCCAGGTAGTCCAATGCCGACAGGTATTTTTTTAGAGTCGAGATTGTGCTTAGAGCAGAGCGAAATAATTTGATCGCTTATTACTTTGCTCATTGCATCAACAGCGTCTGCTTCGTGAAGAGTTTGGCGCTTGTCTTGCTCAAGTATTTTTCCATCACGCGAAACAAGTAGAGCCAAAGACTTCGTGCCGCCAATGTCGACACCTATTGCTACGTCATTCATGAACGACGCTCAGCACGCTCTCTAAGCTCTCTAAGGGCTTGGATCTGGATACGCTGTGCGGCACGAGCCTTCACAAACGATGGGATTGGAACAGCTAGTTCTACTTCGAGGTCGTAGGTAACTTTTGTGCCACTTCCTGACGGCTCAAATTTGTACTGACCAACAAGTGACTTAGTAATGTCACCATCAACTTGTTCCCAGCTCAGCTGCTCTGGAGCGCGACTGTAGTCATAGCGAAGTACGTACGTGGTTGAACGACCAAAAGCTGCGGCACGAAATTCCACTTCAAGAGCACGACCTGCGGTGTCACGTTCGAGAACTTCAACCTTTTTTAACTCACTTACCCATTCACCGTATGCAGCGAAATCAGTAACGATCGAATAGATGGTGTCGGGTGTTGCGTTGACGTTTATTGACAATGTTGCACGCTGAGCCACGGCACCTCCTTTTACCAATACCTTAGAACAGTTAAAGCACTGAGCTGATGTTGTCAAAGGGCTCTAGGCCGTTGCCGAGGCGCAGCGCAAGGTTGTTCCAGTCAAATCGCTCAACGCTTAGCTTTCGTGCCTGAAGTCCGTAGCGGGCACGTTGCTCAGGTTCAAGCAGTAACTCGCCCATTGCTACAGCTAACGCGGAAGCACTGCGGGATTTAGCAACGACAATACCCGTTTCACCGTCAAGAACAGCCTCGTGACTTCCTCCAGAACGTCCAGCAATTTGAGCAACGCCACTGGCTGCGGCTTCAACAAAGACAATCCCGAAGCCCTCTTGCTCAAGACCCAACCACCGACTTCGACAATCCATCACCATCAGATCACTCGCGCCGAGCCACGGGCTCAGGTCATCATCGGACACTCGACCAAGAAAAACGACTGGCGAATTAAGTTTTTTAGCCAGCTTCTCAAGTCGGTCGCGGTCGCGGCCAGAACCACCGATTGCCACCTGCAGCGTTGGGATGTTTACTTGCAACTTTGCGGCCGCACGAATGAGAGTGTCCATTCCCTTTCGCGGGACCAGCCTTGAATACGAGCTCACAAGAAGTGCGTCGGGAGAAAGGCCGAGTTTTTTTCGAACATCTTCACGTCTTGAAGGATCCAGTGGGACGAACCTGCTGGTGTCAACACCTGGCGGGATCTGCACTACTGGTGGCATATATTCACCAGCGTTTCTTCTCGCTTCACGTTCTGGATACGTTCCGGCACAAATTGCGACGCTGGCGTGGCGAAGAACGTAACGAAGTGTTGAAGCAACAACTGGCAACCTGCCGGGAATAGTCACTTCGGCACCGTGAAGTATCACTCCATACGGTTTTGAAAGTCTCGGCCCAAGTAACCCAAGCGGCCATGCAGGATCAATGAGAACTAGATCTGGCTGATGACGTTCAATCGCATCTTCAATTGCTCGAAGTGCTCGACGTGTTGGAAAAAATAATGTCTTCGACTTCACACGCTCAATAACTACGTCGGTTCGAGCATCAAACATTTCTGCATCTTCATGCGAAGAAGCAGTTAGGACAACTGCGCGACCTGGTCCAAGACGGCGCCAGAGTTCGTGTAGGTAGACCTGAATACCGCCAGTCTTTGGGAGGTAGTCATTGGTCACGAGTAAGTGGCGCGCCATAGAACCACGCTACTTGGAAGAACTCTTAAGGTCTTAACTCAACTCGTTGACGATATTTGAGTCCTGGAATCATTCCTTCATTTGTAAAGAGTTCAATAATCTTTGCTTCATCACCCGACATAACGAGTTCATCGGGCGTACTGCCCAAGACAAAGCTCACCAAACAGTCACTGCAATCTGGGGTGCTTCGACGTACACATTCTTTGCAACTAATTGAAACTTCAATATTTTTACTCATCTGATCCCTTTCACTTATCTTCAAAGCATTCACTAAGGGTGTGACATCAGATAAGAAACGGGGCGATTTCCTTTGCTATTTGAGAAGGACCAAAAACCACTCCTTCAGTGATGATCATTGAAGATGCAGGATCAATCAGAACAAAAAAAGGTGGCCATTTGATTCCGAGCTCAGAGAGAATTCCTGGGGCGATAAGTACATTTTGATGTCCATTCGCCCATTCAGTAGCGCCATCTGCGGACTCGGACACCACCAAAACTTCAACATGCGCCAATTCGTCAAGAGTCGAATGAACAAAATCACGGCATCCATCACAATTTGGTTTTATCGCGACAACAAGTGTTTTTTCGCTAAGAACTTGTATTACCGGTGAACCATTAATGGTTCCAGAAAAATGCAATGGAACCTGGCGCTGCCTAGGTTGATCGAACGAGCTCACTCGCCCTCGGTGATTTCCTCTACGCCACGGCCATGGCCGCACCAACGACAGTCAACTGACTCAACAATTTTGGAAATAACTTCTGGCTCTTCAATTGCGAGGTCACCGCCTACGGTGAAGTGGTGGAATGAACGAATAGATGTTGTTTCGACAACATCAAATCTGGTCAAATTCCCACAAGCGGTGCAGCGATATCGAATAGTCACGTCATTCACGGTACAGGTCTGCTCACTGAGACCAATCATCATCTGGCAAGAAATTTTTTCTGGGTCTGATTCCAAAGGACCTATCAACTTCATAAGTGGGCTCAAATACCGTGTCCAGCGGTAAATCCCCATATGAAGGAGTTGCCCGTTCACCATCAATAATCCTGCACAGCGCTGCTGGGTGGTTCACTAGTCCCGAATAGAACGGGCCAGATGGAGTTTCCAAGACAACTTCTCCTCGACGAATCAGCCGTTCAATAAAAGACTGCTCAACAGTGGCCCCAGATATTTCTCTCAGCTCAACCGAATTGCTGAACCGACTAGTGATCCCTCCTTCAGCAATAACGCGCTGGGTGGTCACGTGCACTTTGTTCGATCTCCATTGCCAGGTACGCGCTCCAACAAATCCTGCACACGGGCCAGCAAAAATTAAAAGAAGCAAAAGCTCATGTGAAGCCAACGCTTGCAAATGAGTAACAAGGAAATTAACAACTACGAGAGAGCTAGCGAAACTTAGTAACGGGAGAAACAACCCAGTCGCAACAGGCGTCACAGAGATAATTCTCTGTTCATTTTCTCGGAGTGAGATTCGACCTTGCATCACACCAGCCTAAAAAAAATTAAGTAGCTTTTCGGTGATGGCTAAGCGTTGCGTAATTGATGTGCAGCCATGTCGAAATACGAATTCATCTCGACGTACTGCTCCGTTGTCAGTTCACTTCGCAGACTTTCAAGTGCATGGTTCATTGCGTTCAACCAGTTGTCACGTGCCTTTTTTGTGATTCGAAATGGAGCATGACGCATTCGTAGCCGAGGGTGGCCTCGGGCCTCCATATAGATCTCTGGTCCACCCCAGTACTGAACGAGAAAAAAGACTAAATGTTGCTTTGCCTCAGTGAGGTCCTCGGGATACATTGGCCTTAAAAGTTCATCTTTTTCAACGGTCTCATAAAACGCATCAACCAAGCGAACGAAGAATTCTTGACCGCCGACCTGGTCATAAATTGTCTGTTCCACACCACCACGCTAGATGTTCGCCTAGACTTATCCGAGTCTCATTTTGAGACGCGCGGGTGTAGCTCAATGGTAGAGTTCCAGATTTCCAATCTGGCCACGCGGGTTCGATTCCCGCCACCCGCTCCAATGAGTGTTCAACACCAAATTCTTGTAGCAGCTAACTCCAACGAATATCTTGTCGAACGTGGCGGATCTGGGCCAACAGTTTTGCTTCTAAATGGCACTGGTGCGACCATTGCATCTTCCCAGCCCTTCCTGGAAATACTCCGTAGGAATTCTGACGTCATTGCATTCGATCACCGCGGCATGGGAGGGTCCTCAACACCCCCTGGACCATGGACAATGGCTGATTACGCCAACGATGTACGTGCAGTTCTTGATGGTCTAGAGATCTCATCGTGCATTCTCCTTGGAGTGAGCTTTGGTGGAATGGTGGCTCAAGAGTTCGCAGTTACCTTCCCTCAATACGTTGAGAAACTTGTTTTGTGGTCCACTAGTGCCGGTGGAGTTGCTGGATCTTCTTATCCACTTCACGAGCTCGGATCATTAAGCCCAGAAGAGCTAAAAGAATTCACTCCGAAATTAGCTGACAGTCGTTTTACGCCGCAATGGCTTGAAGAACATCCGAAAGATCGCGCACTGCTTCGCCCCTCAGAGCCACAAACTAAAGAACAGCTTCAAGTACTTGCACTTCAGCTTGGCGCACGATCTACTCATGATGTTTCAGAACGAATTAGCGCAATTGAGATTCCCGTACTTGTGGGGGTTGGCAAGTTCGACATCATGGCACCACCGAAAAATGCTTGGGCCATTGGTGAACGAATTGAGCAGGCACGTGTTCTCGAATATGAAGGTGGACACATGTTCTTTTTTCAAGACAAGAAAGCCCTGTCTGACTTTCGTGAATTCATTGCTGTTTAGTAAATAGGAAGTTGTGGTGCCACGCTAAGTGGAAGCCCAACAAGCTTTGAACCTTTTTTAGCAATCATTGGATAAATAAGTTCTGGACGAAACGAGCGAGTTTTGCTCTCCCCGGCTTTGCCACCTCGAACTTCAACCCACTCTTCGTTAGTTGCAGAATTCAGAACGTGCGCTATGAAAACCCAGCTCTGTCTACGTTCCTTGACGCCGTCAACAATGACGGGTTCACCCGATGAAACACCGGCCCATTGTTCTTGGCGCAGGAGATTTCCCTGGCGAATTTCAATGGTGTACTTTTTCACGCCCCATTTTAACTCGGTGACTTCCGCATTTTGTGGTCAAGAAACGAAAGAGATTCGAGTGACGTGACTGAACGAACAAATATAGAGATCATTATCAAAGCCACACGAACCGAAAATAACTGACTGCAAGGGGCTTTCGGTAGACACACGGTGCATTTCTTCGCCAGTCATGACGTCAAGAATGACAATGTCCTCTTTTCCAGTTTCAACACGGAAATCGTTCATCATTACAAGCCCATCGTTTGCAAGAAGAATTGGGTGCATTGCGTGATTCAGTTTTTTCTTCCACAGAGGTGTTGTTGGGTTATCAAATTTGAAGGCCGTAACAACACCATGTGCACTGTCGTAGCCAATTGCAACTTCTCGCTCAACATCAATGCACGGTGGATTCGACACGAGGCTCTTAACTTCGTCATGAACTGGGTACAGAGTTACTGCACCATCTTCTAGCGAGATACGGATGAGCTTTTGAGAGGTCTCTGCGTCACCAATACCAATCAGTGAAGTCGTGTAGTGCTGTGATCCTGCACCGTTGTCAAGCAACCAGACATCTTGGTCGGTGATTACTGGGTCCCAGCCAAACTCTTGACCAATTTCACTGCGGTAAAGAACATCGAAACTCGGATCAAGTTTTAGCGATGTGCCATCCCAGTTAATTCGAACAACTCTGTCCATGGTTACGACATAAATAGATTTGCCTACGCTGCTGAGACGCGAAACCGACCCTTCATTCAGCACCAACGAGTTCAGTATGACCAGATTTGTTGGATCGATGAGTACAAGCTCGCAGTCAGCTGCACGATTTGAACTTGGCTCACCAGCGCGAGCGCCACCAAAGTCCTTTAATACAATTTCGCCGCTATCGAGAATTACGAATGAGTTGTAAGGACGATTGCGCGGAAGTTCTAGCGAATTGACGAGAACTAAATCACTACTCAGCTGGTGGATGTAGCGGCCAAAGACAACGTAGAGAAATCCATTTGCGTGTGCCGCGATTCCGCCTGGCCACGTTGGCCCTGCAACCAAGTCTTCTGACCTTGAAATTACATCCAGCGTTACTGGATCAATTTGCTCTACCCAGCTGACTGCTTCGTCTCCACCCGTGTGGCACAACAAGAAAACTTCGCCAGGGTCTCTAAGTACCGTCATTGTGTTCACGATTGAAAATCGAGATACAACGTGGGCAGTTTTGCCACGTATATTCAACCCCGAGGCGATTTCACGACGAGCTGGGCTGCCATCTTCGCCTGGCCATGGGCTTTTCCAGTATCCGAGTGCAGAATTCATACCTATGTTTTAGTCCTTCTCAATGTCACTGGCGTACCATACGGTGTTGCTATGCCTTTTGAACAGTCACTTCCTAAATCACTATCGCCTTCTCGTCTCAACGACTTTCAGTCGTGCCCCCGCAAATATCAACACGCCTCAATTGAGAGACTCCCCCAACCAGCCAGTTACGCCAGCGCCAAAGGTAACTTCGCTCATTACATTTTTGAACACCTGTTCAAACTTCCTGCAACCGATAGAACAATTGAACAAGCTCGCTCATTTGTATCTCCAGCTATTGATTCAGTATTAACCGATCAAGTGCGAGTTGATATTGACCTCACTGATACAAAGTTAAATGAGCTTCTTCAAGAAACTGAAGAAATTATTGTGAAGTATTTCGAAATGGAAGATCCGCGAAGTGTGACACACGAGGGAGTCGAGCTTCGAATGGGAGTGACCATTGATGGTGCACCACTATTTGGAATCTTGGACCGACTTGACCGCGACGAAGATGGAAACCTCATCATTGTTGACTACAAAACTGGTGGACTGCCAAACCGTTCGTTTGATTCATCAACGTTCGCAAACGCTGAACTCTACGCAGCACTCTGCAAAGAAAAGCTAGGTGAGCTGCCAGTAAAAATGCGTCTGCTGTACGTCGCGCACGGTGAAGCAGTTGAGCGAAACGTGACTGAGGTAAACGTCAGGGCTCGCGAAAAAGCTGCGGCAACGGCTTGGCAGAAAATCAACACGTATTACAACGATGGTGACTTCCCGGCGACCCCTTCGAAGAACTCCTGTCGGTTCTGTAATTTCAAGGATCTCTGTCGCTCTGAGGGAGTACCCGTTCCGGCGTAAGAGTCTCTAGGCTCTAGTCATGACTTCTTTCGAACTTTCATACGACTATCGCTGCCCGTTTGCAAAGAACATCCACCTTCACATGGTGAGTGCACTAAAGGCTGGCGGAAAATTTGACGTGACATTCGTGCCTTGGACAATGAGTCAGGGATACAAGGCTGAAGGTGCGCCAGATGTTTGGGATAACGAAAAGTACAACGCTGATCTATTAGCGCTAGCGGTAAGCACCTCCATTCGAGACCAACAACCTGATGTATTCCTTGACGCTCATGAGGCGATGTTTCGTGGCCGTCACGAACAGGGAATCAGACTCGTAACTATTGATGAGATCGATGGGCTGCTCAGCCCCCTTGGTGTCGATATGGAAAAAGTTCGCAGTGATATTTCAACAAGACGACCTCACCAAGTCATAGGTGAATCGTTCAAGCGCTTCTCAAAAGTTGAAGCGTTCGGGGTCCCAACTTTTGTAATTGGCAATGACGCAACGTTCGTGCGGTACATGAACCCACCGACTTCAGACGCCAGTGCGTCCATTGGTGTGATTGAATCTCTCGTTTCAATGATGGCGAATCAGCCCGAACTCAATGAGTTCAAGCACACTCGTGCACCAATGTAATTAGTTGGTCCTGAACTCCAGCAACACTTCATGTGTCGCATCAATTTCATCGCGAGTTCCAACAGCCTGAGCGTTGAACTCAGTCACACCTGATTTTGCTAGCTCGTGGAGTTGCTCTAAAACTTGCTGCTTAGAGCCAATGAGCGCAAGGTCAGACGGTTGCTGCGCCCCTTCACGCTTCATCATTGCGGCGTAGCTCGGAAGTGTTGGGTACACCTCGAGTTCTTTATCCATCTTGGCGCTCGTTCCTGCAACGTCGCTTGTGACGCTTATTGGAAGTCCGCAAACAATTCGAGGCGTAGGTCTTCCAGCCTTACTCGCTGCTTCATCAATGAGTGGCTTGATGTGTGAGGCAACAGTCTTTGGTCCAGTCATCCAAAGAGCAGTGCCGTCAGTGTACGTTCCAGCAATTTCGAGCATCTTTGGTCCAAGTGCTGCAACAATCACACTCGGCACTCGTGTTTCTTTGGGACCAACGGAGTCCATTGAAATAACTTTGATCCGCTCTCCTTGCGCCATGACTGTGTCACCACGAAGCATTGGCATAAGTGCATCTAAGTATTCGTGCATGTAGCTGGCTGGTCGGTCAAATGGGAGTCCCCAGAGGCTCTCCACAACGACTTGGTGCGAGAGACCAATGCCGAGTGTGAGATGTCCGCCTATAACTTCTTGAACAGTTCGTGTCTGGGCGGCCAGCATCGAAGGGTGACGAGGCTGAATTGGAACTACGGCGGTTCCAAGATCAACGTCTTTAACTTCACGACCAAGCACTGCAAACACCGTCAGGGTGTCAGGACCAAAGATCTGAGATGACCAAAGGGAATCAAACCCCTTGTCTCGAAGGCTCTTGGCCCGGTCAATGGTGCGCTCTAATGAGCCGTCAATATCAAGTCCAATTGCAATGCGCATTTAAGCCCCCCTCGAGGATTGCTAGCGTTTCTGGTGTGCCAAACAATTCAGAACCTACATCCACTGTCCGCGTAGGAGTAATCGGCGCGGGCCAACTAGCTCGAATGATGGGCGAGGCTGCAAATTCAGTCAACGTAGAACTTAGTGTGCTCGCGACCTCACTTGATGACTGTGCCGTCGCAACTTCTAGCCATGCATCGGTGGGCGATGCGAAGGACGCTGCAGCGCTCAAGCAATTCAGTGAAAACGTAGACGTCGTTACCTTTGATCACGAACTCGTAGACCTCGATCAAATTGCAGATCTTGAGAAAAGTGGCGTAACTGTACGCCCAAGCTCAAGTGCCCTTCGATACGCCGCTGATAAAGCTTTCCAGCGTGAAGCATTTGCCAATGCTGGTCTTCCGGTCCCAAAGTTCATTGTGGTCTCATCAATTGATGATGAGGGACTAAACACATTTCTTGAATCACTCAGTGCAGAGCCAGTAGTCAAGTCTCCCGTTGGTGGTTACGACGGACGCGGAGTTATCTTCCCTGAAAGTCGAAAAGAAACATTTTCAGCTATTAAAGAACTCTCTAAGAACGGGCCAGTGCTCGTCGAAGAGCGCGTTGAGTTTGAGGGTGAAGTTGCCCAGTTGATCGCACGTGACGTTGATGGCAATCTTGCGATCTATCCACTAGTTACAACTGTTCAGCGTGATGGGATGTGCATTGAGACTCGCTACCCGAGCCATGCATCAGAAGACTTCACTACCCAAGCAAAACTTCTTGGTGAGCAAATAGCAACGTTGATAGGCGTTGTTGGAATATTCGCAATTGAGTTTTTTGTTTCACCGAATGGACTTGTTATCAACGAAGTAGCACTCCGCCCCCACAATTCAGGTCACTGGACAATTGAGGGAACTGAGACAAGCCAGTTCCAAAATCACTTGTTGGCCGTCAGCGGCAAAAAGCTCGGATCAGTTGAGCCCAAAGAGGATTTCGCCATCATGGTCAACATCATTGGTGGAGCGCAGCCACCGACGCCTGAAAAAGCGGCAACAATTCAAAATATTGCAATTCATGATTACGCAAAGCAATGGAAGCCGGACCGTAAACTAGGACACATCACAGTTGTAGGTAATGAGCAGATGAAGGTTTTCATGACTGGCTGGACTTCAGCAGCGGTCTACGGCACTAAGACTGAAGAGGTATAGACATGAATCCTGTTGTTGGAATCGTTATGGGCAGTTCGTCAGATCACGAGATCATGTCTGATGCAGCAACAATTCTTGAAAAATTCGGTATTGATTATGAAATTAATGTCGTTTCAGCTCACCGAACCCCCGAAGCAATGGTCGAATACGGACTGAGCGCTAAAGAGCGCGGACTAAAAGTTCTTATAGCTGGCGCCGGTGGCGCTGCTCACCTTCCAGGAATGCTCGCGGCTGTTACAACGTTGCCAGTGATTGGTGTTCCCGTGGCGCTTGCGCGACTTGACGGGATGGACTCACTCCTTTCCATTGTCCAAATGCCTCGTGGCGTGCCCGTGGCGACTGTTGCAATCAATGGCGCAACCAACGCTGGGATTCTTGCGGCGAGGATACTGAGCACAAACGACGAAAAGTTGAGCACGGCACTCGAAGCGTATCGACAAGAACTTGCGGCACAAGCCGGTGCACAAGACCGAGATTTACCAAGAAATTAAGTTTCACCCAGTAAAACAAGGGTTTTTCTAAATCAATTTCTCCATAAACCGTCCTAGGCTGGTTAGGTAACAAAAAGGCTCAACGCCGATTATTGGAGGAAACACATGGGTGAATCAACTATCCGCCCCGACCACGGGCTCAGCGTTCGAATGCTGATCACGATTGTTGGGCTTATGTTCTTGTACATAATCATTGCTGTCGTAATGATCCAGCTAGGCATTTCTGTTGCTGTGACAACAATCTTCTGTGGCGCAATGCTCTATGCCCAGTACTTCTTCTCCGGCAAAATTGCCATGTTCTCAATGAGGGCACGCGAAGTTACTCCTGAAGAAGAGCCAGAACTCCACCGAATCGTTGACCACCTCTGTGAGCTCGCCAATATGAAAAAGCCCAAGGTTGGCATTGCTGACATGGACATGCCTAATGCCTTCGCGACAGGTCGAAACCCTAACAATGCTGTGGTTTGTGTAACCCGAGGAATTATGCACCGGCTAAGCACTGACGAGTTAGAGGCAGTACTCGCCCACGAAATTAGCCACGTGGCTCACCGTGATGTTGCGGTGATGACAATCGCTTCAGGTGTTGGAATGCTCGCTGGCATGGTTTCACGCATGGCAATGTGGGGCGCAATGCTTGGTGGCGGCAGAAGTTCAAACGATAACAATAATGGCGGAAACATTGTCCTTCTTGAAATCGCGACGATGCTTGTATCGATGATTGTTGGATTCGTAGCGTTCCTTCTCACAATGTCACTCTCGCGCTACCGTGAACTTTCTGCTGACCGAGCTGGTGCCATCCTTATTGGAAAACCACAAATGCTCGCCAGCGCACTCGTTCGCATTACCGGAGACATGGGAAAGATTCCACGCACAGATCTTCGCAAGGCTGAAGGAATGAATGCGTTTTTCTTCGCACCTGCGCTTTCTGGTGGTGGGGCTTCATCACTGTTTGCCTCTCACCCAAGTTTGCAAAAGAGACTTGACCAGTTGAACAAGATTGAGCGCGAGCTAAACGGACAGTGAGTCTCAGAACTTCAATCTTTGGAAAGCCAAAACCGGTTAAACCTAACTTAGAGTTTTTGCTTGCAGCTAGTACGTCTTTTAAGGTTCTCGAAGAAGAGTTGCTGCTACTACCAACTGGCGTAGCTGGAATCTGTTTTAAAGCACTTACAACAGACAGCGTTGTTCATACTGATGAAGAACTCGTTGCAATGTTAAAAGTAAACCCGACGGCGCTCTCAACTGATGAACTCGGTTTTAAATGGATTGTTGAGAGCAACACTGATCCTGCAGCACTTGTTGCTCAACTTCACAAGAGTGCAATGGCTCTTGATGAAAATGGCCTCGGAGCAAGCATGCTGTGCGCAGTATTTGCATTTAAGCCAATTAATCCCCCGGGACAGGGAACACTGCGAATGGTCTATCTCTTTAAGCGCGGGACGTACTACCCGTTCTCCCCAACTGGCGAAGAGACTCGTGACAATGAGTTTGAATTACGTGTTCAGTCATTTCTTGGTGGTGCATTACCACTAGAGAAGGTCTTGTCCAAGTGGATGCCACTTTGGGGACTCCCAGTCAATTAATTCATTTCCACAATCGACTCAAATACTCATTAATCGATGACAAATAGTTGTAGGTTACGAGTGAAGTTTTATTTGAGGGGGGCGAATGCCGTTTATTGAAGTCAATTCAAACAAGCTGTACTACGAGTTCACTGGTCCAGAGGACAAGCCACTAATTCTCCAATTCGGTGGATCACTTTTTGGTCGTCATAATTTCAACAGCGTTAATGACGGTTTTAGAAAGAACTTCCGACTACTTAGTTTTGACGCATCCG
>CAIJWX010000120.1:0-2892 GCA_903824535.1 uncultured Actinomycetes bacterium
AGTTTCGAGCGACAGTGCCGTAACACCAGGTCCGAAGGCTTCGACAAACTTTCCAACAACGCCTTGCTTGCGAAGTAGTTCAGTAATGGTGAGAACCACGTCAGTTGCGGTGACACCTTCTTTTGGTGAACCGTTAAGGCGAAGTCCAACAACTGGTGGAATCAACATTGATGTCGGGTGTCCGAGCATTCCTGCTTCTGCTTCAATTCCTCCAACGCCCCATCCAAGAACGCCGAGTCCGTTCACCATGGTGGTGTGTGAGTCAGTTCCAACAACGGTGTCGAGGTAGGCAACGCCGTCGTTTTCAAAAACAACGCGTGCGAGGTGTTCGAGGTTTACTTGATGGCAGATTCCCATTCCTGGTGGCACCACACGGAACTGCTTGAACGAGCTCTGGGCCCACTTAAGGAAGGTGTAACGCTCGACATTGCGGTCGTATTCAATGGCAACGTTCTGTTCGTAGCTTTCTGGCGTTCCGGTGCGTTCAAGAATCACTGAGTGGTCAATAACGAGTTCCACTGGAACAAGTGGGTTGATCTTCGCTGGGTCGCCACCTAGGGCAATGATCGCGTCACGCATTGACGCGAGGTCAACAACTGCAGGAACTCCAGTGAGGTCTTGCATAAGTACACGCTCTGGGGTGAAGGCAATTTCCTTCGCGTCGTCTCCAGCTGCTTCACCGTGGCGCGTAGGAGTCTGCGCCCACTTGGCGAGTGCTTCGATGTCTGCTGCAGTTACCTTCGCGCCATCTTCGTGGCGTAGCAAGTTCTCAAGAAGAACCTTGATTGAATAAGGAAGCTTGTCTACACCGAACTTCTTTAATGCTTCGGCTTGAAGCGAGTAATAAGTAAGTGAGCGACCGCCAACATTTAGCGTGCTCTTTGACTGGAAGCTGTTTAGGGAAGGGGATGTCATATCTCCATTCTACGACCGAGCAGAGGTCAGTATTTCAGTCGCTGGCACGGTGAAGTGGCTAAAAAGTGGGAGACTGGGTGTAATGACCAGCACGTACGACCTTCTTTCTTCGCGCCTGCAAAAAGCGTTCGACAGCGTGGCTCTTGGCGCTGATCCGGTTCTTCGCCCCTCAGATCGCAGCGATTATCAGGCCAATGGCGTCATGGCACTTGCCAAGCAAGTTGGAAAGCCACCACGTGAAGTTGCTGAGCTCATCGTGAGCGCACTCGCTATTGGCGATATTGCAACCGTAGAAATAGCTGGTCCTGGTTTTTTAAATCTAAATCTCACGACTGAGGTCTTTAATTCACAACTTCGTGAACTGTCGCTTGATCCTCGACTGGGTCTTAGCAAAACAACTTCACCTAAGACCGTGGTGATTGACTACTCCGCACCAAACGTTGCGAAAGAAATGCACGTTGGTCACCTTCGCTCCACCGTGATTGGCGACGCGTTAGCTCGAATGAACCGTTTTGCTGGCAACAAAGTGATTGCGAGGAATCACATTGGTGACTGGGGCACTCCATTTGGAATGCTGATTGAACATTTGCTTGATCTCGGAGAAGACAAAGCCGTCGCAGAACTTTCGATTGGTGACCTCGACACGTTCTACAAAGGGGCGAGAGAAAAGTTTGAAGCCGATGATGCGTTTAAACAGCGCAGTCGACTTCGAGTTGTGGCATTGCAAGGTGGCGACAAAGAGACGCTCCGTCTTTGGAGGATTCTCGTTGATCAGTCAGTTGCATATTTTGCCGAGGTGTATAAAAAGCTAGACGTGACGCTCACACCAGACGACAACGTGGGTGAGTCGTTTTACAACGACATGCTTGACGACGTTGTAAAAGATCTCACCGCAAAGGGTCTAATCACTGATAGTGACGGCGCACTCTGTGTGTTCCCGCCGGGATTTGTTAATCGCGACGATGAGCCACTACCAATGATTGTGCAAAAGCGCGACGAAGGATTCGGTTACGCAGCAACTGACCTCGCGGCAATACGCAATCGAGTGAGCGGTCTCAAGGCAGATGAAATTCTGTACGTCGTAGGAACTCCTCAGGCACAACACTTTGACATGCTCTACGCAGTTGCTCGTATGGCTGGATGGTTGCCGCAGAACGTTCGCTGCGAACATGTTTCCTTCGGACACGTACTCGGTCCAGATCGCAAGATGTTCAAGTCACGAAGTGGCGGGACCGTGAAGCTCGTGGGGCTTCTTGATGAAGCAATTGAACGTGCAGACGCTGCACTCGTTGCACGTGGCAGTGAACTGAGTGAAGAAGATCGCATTTTGCTCGCAACAGACATTGCACGCGCTGCAATTAAATACACTGACCTTTCTACTGAGCGTCAGCGTGACTACATATTTGATCTTGATCGCATGCTTGCTTTCGAGGGAGACACCGGACCGTATCTTCAGTACGCGCACGCACGTCTACGTTCAATCTTTCGCCGACTCGACACGCCGTATGTTTCTGGAGAGGCCTCATTCGTCCTTGCAAGCGTGCAAGAGCGCCAACTGGCCCTTGGGCTACTGGCGTTTCCTGAAGCGTTTGATGTGGCTTTTTCCACACTGCAGCCCCACAAGCTCTGCACCTACTTATTTGATCTAGCCCAGCGATTTACAACTTTTTATGAGGCCTGCCCGGTCCTCAGCTCCGAGGGTGACCTCCGTGATGAGCGACTTGCCTTGTGCGAATTGACGGCTAGGACTTTAGAACTTGGACTCTCATTATTAGGTATCGCCGCCCCGCAGCAGATGTAGAGTCCCTGTAGGGCGAATTGCCCTTCTTGATTTTTTTGGGGGATGACATGAAAGTAAAAGCCGCAATTGTTACCGAGAAGAACGGTCCTTGGCACACAGAGGAAATCGAAATCGATGAGCCAAAGGCCTTCGAAGTTCGAGTGAAGATGGCGTATGCCGGAATGTGTCACTCTGAC
>CAIJWX010000121.1:0-6448 GCA_903824535.1 uncultured Actinomycetes bacterium
TGACGTGAATGGAGCTCTATTGCCAGTTCTTTCCTGAACTACGCCGAGCTGGTCGTAAATAGAAGCCTGAGGTCCAAGAATCCAAAACAGTGGCTCGTAAATGCTCAAGTCCACGAATTGCCCTGGTCGGTCAGGCTGCTTGTCGCGGTGATGCAAGGCAAACATTGTTGCTGACGTTCCAAAGAGTGCCGCTACTGCGTCTCCAAGTGCAAAGGGTGGAAGTGTCGGCGGTCCGTCAGGGTATCCATTGATATGAGCAAAGCCACTCATTGCTTCGGCGAGTGTTCCAAATCCAGGTCGGTCGCTATACGGGCCGGTTTGACCAAAGGCAGTTACTCGCACCATTACTAAATGCGGATTAATTGCGGCTAAATCTTCGTACCCAAGTCCCCAGGACTCAAAGGTGCCAGGTCGAAAGTTTTCAATGAGCACATCTGCGTCTTTAACTAATTCTTTCAACAACTTTTGGCCAGTTTCGTGGTGAAGGTCAAGTGTGACCGAACGCTTGTTTCGACCAATGAAACTCCACCACAGACTTGTTCCATTCTTCTGCCAGCCCATTGTTCGCTGAGCGTCACCCTTAGGGTGTTCCACCTTAATTACATCAGCGCCAAAGTCTCCGAGCAACGTAGCTATTACTGGACCAGCGAACAGGCTGGCAACGTCCAAGACCTTCAGTCCTTTTAGTGGTCCGTCAGATGACTTACTCTTTGATTCTTCAGCCATTCCTGTCCGCTTCTCTCATAGATCCCCACTAGATGAACTCGAAACATTTGAAATAATGTTCAGATTTCTTAAGTGAACTATAGCCATGTAACTTGCTTTAAAACAAAGGCCCGGGACTACGTCCCGGGCCTTTGTTATTTAAAGAACTTTATGAAGCATTAGGAACAATGAGGTACTTCTCGCCCGTTGCTTGGCGAGCGTACTCAGCCATTACCGCAGGACTCAGCGCTTCTTGAAGTGAGATTTCTTTTGTGTAATGACTTGCAAATGTTGTTGTCAACCCAGACGCAACTCGGTCACGAAGTCGAATAAGTCCTTCAAGTCCAATCTTTGCGAGGAATGGAGTTAGCAACCAACCGCCAACGGACCACGAGAATCCGAAACTACGAGTTAGAACCGTCTCGCTGCGGTCAAGTCCTCCATAGATGTAGACCTGCTTAAAGGTTGTAGATCCGTAGCGACTGTATTCGGTGGCGTTAGCAACTGAGGCTGCTTCAATTGCGGTGAGAATCTGACTCGCGAGCTTGCCACCACCGGTTGCATCAAATGCCAGTGTTGCTGAAGTTTCAGTTAATGCGACGACAAGGTCCTTCATAAACGTAGGTGAAGTTGAATCAAGAATGTACTTGGCGCCAAGGGAACGAAGGGTCTCGACTTGAGCCGATGAGCGAAGAATGTTCACCAGTGGAACATTCTCTTCAATACAAAGCCTTACGAGCATCTGCCCGAGGTTTGATGCCGCCGCAGTGTGAACAAGAGCGCTGTGCCCTTCCATGCGCATGGTTTCGACCATTCCGAGCGCAGTCATTGGATTGACGAATGAAGACGCCCCAACGCGTGCTGGGGTTCCTTCTGGAAGCACGAGACAGAAACCAGCGTCAACCACTCGGTACTGCGAATACATTGCTCCCCCTGCAATAGACACTGTTCTTCCAACTAGAGCCTGCGCTGCTTCAGAAGTTCCAGCTGCAATTACCGTTCCAGCTCCTTCATTACCCACAGCCATTGACTCATTGAGACGTCCGGCTAGTGAGCGAAGAACTCCGGGGTCGATTGCTGAAGTTGCTGATGGCTGGCCACCAGTTGATGAAGCTTTGGCGGTTGCCATGTCGGCACCCGCAAGAAGAAGTCCAAGGTCTGAAGGATTGATTGGTGCAGCTTCAATGCGAAGAACAACTTCGTTTTCTTTTGGCTCAGGAATTGCAACCTCTACCAACGTCAGTTCTAAAACTCCAGTGTCTGTAACCATTGAGCGAAGCTGAAGTCCTGAAGTAGGGGTTGTAGCCATGGAATTTATCTCAGTTCAAGTGATTTATAGAAGGAAAAGTACTAAAGCAATGATAATTCATTTACTAAACAATGTCATCAGCTCTGCTACTGACCACCAATGGATTAATAAAAGGTCCGCTCCAGCAGTAGTCCATGAACAAGCATCTCTGGGATAGCTGAGGAGAACTCAATGATTATTTGTCGCAGAGCGGGCTCGATTTCAGTCAGGCTGCTCGGGCGTTCAATAAGCGCTAAGGGAAGAGACTCGGCGACTGCTTTAACTCGGATTCGAACTTCATCAGTGGCTAAGTCAATGGTAGGAAAGTTCGCTGACAGTGCAGCTGCCGCCAATGCAAGGAACTCTGGTTCTGTTGCTAGGTGTCGATACAAACTTGGCCAAATGCCTGTATGGCGATCTTGTCCTCTATGCCAAATTGACGAAATGAGATTCAGCACCGATTCATCAACGGCATCAATCAACGGTATTGGCAGCAACTCGGGTAGTGGCTCTGGAGGACTCCAGTCACTATTCAACTTATTATTTACATCACCTGTAGGTAACGCAGTGGAGTCGAGGAGCCTTGTCAAATACTGAAGTGCGACAGCATTAATTGGATTTGCCCTGTTAAATGAAGCAAGAACATTGATGATCTCGTCATCATTCTGAATGTTTATTTCTGCAGCACGCTGAGTTTTTGTTGCGAGAGTTGGCAAAATTAAATCACTCGATATATTCCAAGCTTCTCGCTGGAGCTCACCAGTTGACATTATTGGCTCAAGCCCACTCCAGGCCCACAGCAAAACTCCAGGAATTGTTGCCATATGTCGGTACACCAAAGGCACCATTTGCACACCAGACAGTTTTTTTATTTCTTCGTAGATGTCACGGGTCTCCCCTCTGGCCTCTTTTTCAGAAAGCTCTGATATTGGTAAAGACTTCTCCATTAATTCTCTTTCGCTGAATACTGGATTTAAGCAGTCTGTTCTTTGGTCGCCCAAGACCATAAATAGAAGTTAATGGGATAAATGATGTAGCCAAATCTCGTTGCAGACGAAACTGACATAAGCACAAGAAAGCATGTGCCAATTAAAGAGAGCATTTTTGACAACGTAAGCGGCCAGTGTTTCTTTAGATATGAAGCCATGAAGTATCCGCCAATGACTAGTGTCCCCGCCGGCAATATGTGTCTAAATGGGTGCCACCATGTAGCGAGAATATGACCTGGAAGAGCACTGGCGGCTGGTGACGTAACCCCAGAGAGTCCAAGCGGGAATGCAAACACATTGGCAAAGAACGCATGAGGTGACTTAAAGACGAATGGCAATATCGTCGCAGTGACAATGACTGTGCAGGTAAAAGCAAACTGCTTCCACTTCCCCTTTAATTCTTTATTTCGAAGAACTAGAAGTGATCCGAGCGCCATTGGCCATGAAGTGAGCTTCATGGCTGAGGCAATACCAATACTTAGCGCAGAAACATAAATTTGTTTTCTCTGAAGTGCCACAACGCCCAAAAACATGAGGGCAAGAATCGGCATATCATCGCCACCAGTTGCAAGAAATATTGCGCTGGTTGGAAGAGCCAAGAGAACTTGGGCTATTCGAAGCTTCTGTTCTCTTTTGGCTCTAAAGAGCTTTAGCGCTAGTAGGCCAACGAAGATTGTGAGCAGCGACATCACAATTCGAGCATCAGTGAGCCCGTACCCTCTGTGCGTGATTGCGTCAGGTAACCCGAAGATGGTCATTAATGGAAAGTACGGAAAGAACGATTCGTAGGTAGGTAGCCCTCTGATGCTGTGAATGACTTTGCCGTTCTTTACGTCAACGGTGTAGGGGTCAGCACCCTTTACAACATTGTTTGCAGAGCGCTCAATAACAGATACTTCTGGCTGAGCGAACCCATGTCCTCCATTGTTCTGTCGCCAATGGGTTTCAAGTGCGAGTGGGATAACAACAACGCTTACTACCAAGGCAGTGAGGACGATTTTTCTGAGAGATAAAGAATTCGACCACTTTGATTTTGCAGCAATAAATAACAGCGCAGAAGCAAAAAGGTATCCGGTGAAGGAAATGAAGCCCCAGTGCCACTGAGCAGGCTCACTCGAAACGAGGCCAATGAGGAGGGCAAATAGCCCAGAGGCAAGATAAAGAAATCCGTCAGTGCTGGCTTCACTCAGCGATAACCACCATTTTGTGACGGGGCGAATAACCCGCTCAATGGTTAATTTCATAGTTGAATTCTAGACTGCGAACTACGAAAACTATCGACTCTTCGAGTTACGCTCTGCGACTTGGCTGGTACGTAACTGGTGGATACTCTGACTTGAAGAAATGATGAATCATGTCAGTACTTAACGTTGCTCGCTCTTTTAATACTGCGTGAGAGGTGCCAGGAACAATTGCCAGTTGAGCTCCCGGGATTGCTTCGTACATTGACGTGGTGTGGTTGAGCTCCATCAGGTCATCATCGCCCACCATGACAAGCATTGGAACGCTAATGACACTTAGATCAGAAACACTGTACGCCGGCTCGGTGTCAAACATATACAGCGTCTTTTCAATAACTGCACGTGCGTGCTCTTTTCCACTTGGCGACAGCTCACCGTATTTTGTGGCCCACTCTTCGAACTGTTCACCTTCGAGGTGAAACATGGGCATTGGCCTCAGACCGTCGAAGTGATAGTTCGCCCCAACAATCGCCACACGATGAAGGAGGTCAGGTCTCTTCATGGCAACAATGAGTGCCACGTTCCCGCCGTCACTGTGGCCTACAACAAAGTGCTTGCCTCCAAGGTGTTCCATGAACGCAATGGCTTCATCAGCCATTTCTTCGTAATGAAATGGCTGATCAGTATCGCCAGTCCTGCCGTGTCCCCTGCGGTCAAAGGCTGCTACTCGGTACTTCTTGTCAAAGTGAGGTGCGACATTTTTAAGCAAACTCCCACTACTGCTCATGCCTCCGTGAAGAAGAATCAGCGAAGGCTTTTTCTTTCGTTTGCTCACGTAGGTCCACGTGGGATGTCCATTTAAAGAAATGATTGTCACGTACGTATCGTATTACCTACTCAAGTAGCATTTTGAAATGCGAGCCTTTTTAATTACTGAGTCCGAAACTGAATTTTCAGCACACGTTGCTGACGCCACTACAGAAGCCAGTGATGCAACTGACATCAAGATAAAAGTTGAATTCAGTGGTATTAACTTCAAAGACACCATGGTCGCAGTTCCCAAAAGCCGTGTTCGTAGGTCCCCGAGGCTCATTGGTGGAGTTGACGCTTCAGGAGAAGTTGTGGAATCTTCAGATCCATCACTGCCAGTTGGTGCAAAGGTTGAAGTGCACGGCGGAACATTTGGCGTAGCCAGAGATGGTGGATTCGCTGAATACGCCTACGCGCCGTCACGTTTAGTTAGCGTGCTCCCAAAGCAAATTTCAACTCATGACGCAATGGTCATTGGAACTGCAGGCTTCACCGCAATGCAGAGCATCCTCGCACTAGAGAACCACGGACTTAAAGCCGGTGGAGAAGTTCTTGTAACTGGAGCAACCGGTGGCGTTGGATCAATGGCCGTGTCATTCCTCGCCAAGCGTGGATACCAGCCAGTCGCATCTACTGGATCACCGCAAGAGTCACAGTGGTTACTTGAGCGAGGTGCAACACGAGTTATTTCTCGCGATGAAGTGAGTGACAAGGTTGACCGTGTTCTTGGATCAGAGCTCTGGGACGGAGCAATTGACTGCGTGGGCGGAGCAACCCTCGGGCAAATTCTTAGATGTCTCAAGTACGGTGCAGGAGTTGCCGCCAGTGGTCTACTTGGTGGCGCAGATATTCCTGCGACTGTCTATCCGTTCATTACCCGCAACGTTGCACTTCTTGGCATTGACTCAGTTGAAGCTGGAAAAGTCATTCGTGCGAAGGTGTGGGCAGCTATTGCTGATGCGTCACTCGACATAACTGAGCTGATTGACCGAGTAGCAACTCTGGAAGAACTCCCTGATGCGCTAGCAACTGTTGCTAAGGGTGCTTCGCGAGGTCGCATCCTTGTTACTCCTAGCTAAGAGTTAGCAACAACCTTCGCTGCCTGCATGGCTGCGTCACACGTCTTCTCTAGATCAGCGTCACTGTGCGCAAGTGAAACAAACATGATCTCGTACGCTCCAGGAGCAAGCGCAATACCGCGCTGGAGCATTTCGTGAAAGAACTGACCATAGATTCCATTGCTGCAGATGACTTTGGCTTCTTCAATGTTTCGCGGAGCATCAAACGAAGTCTTTGAAAGATAGAGACCCATGAGTGGCCCTTGCACCGGAGTCTGCACGTGCAGTCCCCCAGCAGCAATTGCACCAGACAGATCACTGGAGAACTTTGCAACTCGAGCACTAAGACCAGCAATGTCATTTGCAGATACACGCTTAAGCACCGTGAGACCAGCACTCATGGCAAGAGGATTACCA
>CAIJWX010000122.1:0-14401 GCA_903824535.1 uncultured Actinomycetes bacterium
TCACTGGCATTTTCAATACTCACGACCTCTATCTTGCCCCAGAGCCGTAACATGGTGAAAGTCGGCTATTTGCTTAGGAGCAGTAATGGATATTCGTATTGGCATTGTTCAGTCCATGAAGGAACTTGAACTCTCTCTTCCTGAAGAGATGAAGCAAAAAGACGTCATTAAAGAAGTCGAAGCCATCATTGGCACCGACAAGGTTTTATGGCTCACCGACAAAAAAGGTCGCCGTGTGGGCGTGCCCGCAGAGCGAATTGCCTACGTAGAAATCGGTAGCGGCGCCACTGAGCGCGTCGTGGGTTTCGGCACGGCCTGATCTAAAGACACGTGCTCGACTATCACCTTCACCTCTGGCCACACTCGGAGTCATCGGTCTCGTTCCAACTCGACCAGATTGCTGACTACTGCGAGCAAGCCGCCACTGAAGGCGTCAATGAACTTGCACTAACGGAACACTCAAACCGATTTGTCGACGTGATGAACGTTGTTGGTCCGTTTTGGGAAAAAGCGGGACACGAACCTACGTCAAAAGAAATGGCGAAGTATTTCGACTGGCACTCACGCAACTCACTTGAGCAGTACGTTGAACTCGCACAAAAAGCGAAAGACGAAGGACTGCCAGTAAAGATCGGTCTCGAAGTTGATTACTACCGCGGCAAGATGGACGAAGTAACAAGTCTCTTGTCGCAGTATCCATTCGACGTGCTGATTGGTTCAGTCCACTGGATGGGAACGTGGGAATTTGATGACATTGATAATCCCGTCAACATGCACGAATGGGACGTTCGAGACATTGATGACTGCTGGCTCGAGTACTCACGTGCAATTGAAGAACTCAGCGCTACAAAAGCCGTTGACGTACTCGCGCACATTGACCTCGTAAAGGTTGCTGGTTTTTATGCTCCTAACCCCGCGCCCTACTGGGACATGATGGCGAACGCTGCCGGTAAAGCGGACATCTCGGTTGAACTTTCTTCAGCTGGATGGTTTAAGCCAGTAGGTGAGCAGTATCCAGCTGAAGGACTCCTTGACCGTCTCGTTGCCCAAGGCGTTACGTTCACAACTGCGAGTGATGCTCACCGTTTAGAAAAAGTGAGTGCGCGCGCTGGTGACCTGGCGACACTGCTTGAAGCTCGAGGCATTCACGAACTCGCCAGTTACGAAGGTCGCAGCCGCACCATGGTGCCACTCAGGTCTATGTAATGGCCACGCTCGCAGAACTCGCAGGCCTTCACACAAATCTTGATGAATCAACAGTCGATCACTTACTTCGACTCACTGCCTCGTGGTCACTTCTTTCGGACCTTTCGTTTTCAGACATGCTGCTCTTCACCAAAGTTATTGACCCTAGGTCGAGCGCTGATGAATACGTAGTACTTGGCCAGATGCGCCCAAACAACCGCTCAACGCTTATTGGCGAAGACTTACTTGGAAGAAAGCGCGCCGCGCAGGATGTGCCAATCGTAAAGCTCGCCTTTGAGAGTGGAACTCGAGTTGTTGGTGAAGTAGCGCTCGACGGCTTTGATGACAAGATCCCGGTCTGGTGTATTCCTGTTCGACACGGTGGCCAAATTGTTGGTGTTCTACAACGTCTCCAGGGACCACTACGCGGGCCAGCGTCACTCTACGAGCAGGCGTACTTATCGATCTTTGAGCGACTCTGTGACATGGTTGCAGACGGCGCATTTCCATTTAGAGAAGAAGACGTCGCTGGAGCTGGGATGCCGCGAATTGGAGACGGAATCATCTTGGTTGACGGTGACGGACGCTTGGAGTTCGCAACACCTAACGCCACCAACGCTCTTCACCGACTCGGGGTCTATGCATCAGTTGAAGGACGCACACTTCGTGAGCTTGGTCTAAAGGCGAGAGCTCTCGAGCGCTCACTCGAACACGGGATTCCTGCTCTTGAAGAAATTGACCGCGGACACGATATTGCAATCGTGCTGCACAGTATTCCGCTGCTTGATCATGGGACAGTTACTGGCGTAATGACCCTGGTTCGAGATGTTTCAGATCTTCGCCAACTAAATCGCGTGGTTCTAAACAAAGAAGCTGCCGTTAGAGAAGTTCACCACCGCGTTAAGAACAACTTGCAAACTATTTCGTCACTGCTTCGTCTGCAGGCTCGTCGCACCGAAAGTGATGAAACCAGAGTTGCTCTGCACGAAGCAGAACGCCGAGTGCGATCAATTGCTGTGGTGCACGAAGTACTTTCTCGTGAGCCTGGTGAAGAAGTTGTCTTTGACGAAATTGTTCGCTCAATTATCTTGCTCGTTGAAGATACCGCGCTGGCATTTCACCCAGTAGAGATTGTCGTAAACGGAGAGCTCGGAACGCTGCCAACAGATCTAGCTACGCCACTCGCGGTGGCGCTCGCAGAGCTTCTCACCAATGCCGTGGAGCACGCCTTTACAGAATTCGCACCGAATGAAAATGTTTCGGGCATTGTGACACTGCATTTGTTCATTGATGGAGAAAATGCAGTTGCAGAAATTCGTGACAATGGGCGAGGGCTCGGCGACGATTTCACGTTGGATGTTCCAACGAGTCTCGGACTCTCGATTGTGCGTGACTTAGTGCGTGCACAACTTCACGGTTCAATTGAGATGACGTCAGTTCCCCAAGATCAGGGTGGTGGAACATTCGTTCGAGTTACGGTCCCTACGACCGAGCGAGATTAAGCCTGAGCTTGACGACGGCGAGCGGCGAGCCACTGCTTGCGAAGCTTGCGGCGCTCGTCTTCAGTAGTTCCGCCCCAAACACCAGATTCCTGGTTGGTGGCTAGAGCAAACTCAAGGCAGGCCTTCTGAGCATCACAGTTGTCACAAACGCGCTTGGCGGACTCAATTTGGTCCGTAGCCATGCCAGTTGTGCCAACAGGGAAGAACAACTCAGGTTCAGTGTCACGGCATGCAGCATCACTGCGCCAGTCAGCGTCATCCCAGGCGTGTGTGCGGTTCCAGATCAACGACATGAGTAATCCTTTGTTTTGCTTGAATTGCTTGGCTTTAATGCAAAGTGCTCAAGCGAAGGGATTTAAATTTTACTTACCCCAGGACCTAAAAACAAGGGGTGATTTGAATATTTATTCGTACGTACCCTTTTAACCTGGCAAACTCTTTTAATGCCTGAGATTTTCGCCCACCGTGGCCTTCATGTAACTGAGCGTGAAAACACAATTAGTGCTTTTCAGGCGGCCGTGGCTCTAGGGGTTGACGGCGTCGAGCTCGATGTTCGCAGTACTCGTGACGGCGTTCTTGTCGTGCACCACGATCCCCACATTGAAGGGCTGATCATTGCAAACGCCCTTGCGAGTGAGCTCCCTTCGTACGTTCCAACGCTGCAAGACGTAATGAGTGTTTGCACCGAGATCACGGTAAACGTTGAAATTAAGAACATCCCATCTGAACCGGGTTACGACGCATCGGGTGATTTTGCTCGAAGTGTCCTTAACTGCCTGCACGAGAACAACTGGGAATCTAGCGTTGTCATCTCGAGCTTCGATAAGGCCACGTGCGCGGTGGTTCGCTCATTTGACTCAATGATGGGCATTGGCTGGCTACTTTGGAAAGAAGAGCTTGAAGACGCTATTACTCAGTCTCACGTGCTTGGCTTTAATGCCATTAACCCTCACTTCACAAAAGTGAACGCTTCGGCGATGGCCAAGGCCAAGGAATTAGGAATAAAAGTGAATACATGGACTGTGAACACACCAGATGACATTTCTGCAATGGCCGCACTCGGCGTTGACACGATAATTACTGATGATCCGAAAACTGCATTGGCTCTGACCAGGAAATAGTCCAATGTTTGTTGCTCGCAAGTAGGTACTAGATTATTCCCTATGAATATTGTCGTTTGCGTAAAACAGATTCCAGATCCGGCAGCGCCGCAATCCTTAGATGGATCGCACAACCTGGACCGTTCTGGAAAGTTAATTCTCGATGAGGCCGACACCTACGGTGTCGAGATGGCACTTCAACTAGTTGATAAAGCTGGTAGCGGTGAAGTGACTGTTGTCTCAATGGGTTCGGCCGCTGATCTTGCTGGAGTGCGTAACGCACTTGCCATGGGAGCCGCAAAGGCAATCATGGTGAGCGACGACTCACTTCGTGGAACCGATGCACTCGGAACTGCGAAAGTTCTCGCCGAAGCAATCAAGCGAGTAAACCCAGACCTCGTACTTTGTGCCACTGAATCTTCAGATGGTTACACCGGAACTACTCCAGTACAGATTGCAGAGCTTCTTGGCCTTCCTTCAATCACATTCGCAAAGTCAGTAACTGTTGACGGATCAGCTGTGAAGATTGACCGACAGACTGAAGCTGGTTACGACGAAGTCACCTCACCACTCCCATGTGTTGTAACGGTGACTGCTGGTGTTGTTGAGCCACGTTACGCATCGTTCAAGGGCATCATGGCTGCAAAGTCAAAGCCAGTTGAGATTCTCAGCATTGGCGACCTCGGACTTGCTGCAGTAACTGGCCCAGCCGGTGCTCGTCAGCAAATCACATCAGTAGTTGCTGCTGAATCTCGCGCAGCTGGTGAGAAGCACGTTGACGAAGGTAATGCTGCTCAAGAAATCATTACGTTCCTCGAATCAATCAAGGTCTTGTAGGAGAACATCATGGCTATTTCAAATATTTGGGTAGTAGTAGAACCAGGAAAGTCTGGACTCACAACAACATCACTCGAACTCCTATCGCACGCACGTACATTTGGCGCAACTGTGTCAGCTGTTACTTGGGGTGACAATGGTGCTTCATTTGCAGCGCAGGCTGGCGAATACGGTGCAACAACATTGTTCGACGTTGGTTCACTTGGTGGAGCGCTTCCGGGCGTTCCGGTTGCATCTGCAATTACAGCTCTCGTTGCCAGCCAAGGCGCACCAGACGCTGTACTTATTCCAACGAGCTACGACGGTCGCGACATTGCGGGACGTCTTTCAGCTCGTCTTGACCGTCCAGTTCTTACGAACGTAACTGGTCTAAGCGATGATGGTGGACTCGTAACAGAGCACCCAGCATTCGGTGGAACACAGATTGTTAAGGCAAAGTTCACCGGCGAAGGCCCTGGAATCATTGTTGTTCGCGCTAAGTCATTCGCAGCTGAGTCTGCTGGTGGCGCTGCTGCAAACGTAGTGAGCGCACCTGCTGGTGACACTGGTGCAACTGGTGCAGCAAAGATCACTACTTCACACGTTGAAGAGCGCACTGGTCCACAGCTCGAAGAAGCAGCAATTGTTGTTTCTGGTGGACGCGGACTTGGTGAAGCTGCAAACTATGTACTCATTGCAGACACTGCGAAGCTTCTCAATGGAGCTGCTGGAGCGAGCCGTGCAATTGTTGACGCCGGATGGGTTCCTTACTCAGCTCAGGTTGGACAGACCGGTAAGACCGTGAAGCCAACTGTGTACATTGCGTGTGGAATTTCAGGCGCTACTCAGCACATGGTGGGTATGAAGGGCTCTAAGAACATTGTTGCTATCAACAAGGACCCAGAAGCTCCTATCTTCCAGATGGCAGATTTTGGAATTGTTGGTGACGTTCTCAAGGTTCTTCCAGAACTCATCGCAGCGCTAAAAGCACGCGGCTAAGTTACTTTTTCAATGAATCCCCGGCCTTTTGGCCGGGGATTTTTTGCGTAAAGACGTATTTTTAGCGCTTTATTCTTTAGGCTGTTGTAACACTTATGAGCGGCTCTCTCCTTCACTCAAACTCACGACGGTGGTGGGTACTTGCTGTAATGAGCGTTACAAGCTTGATGATTTCTCTCGATGCAACAGTCATAAATATTGCTCTGCCGAGAGCACAAGCTGATCTGCACTTCTCTTCAGCTAACCGTCAATGGTTGATTACCGCTTATGCACTCGCTTTTGGTTCATTGTTATTGCTTGGTGGACGACTGGGTGACCACTGGGGTCGCAAAAAAGCTCTCTACCTAGGACTCATTGGATTTGCTGCTGCCTCTGCTGTTGGAGGAGCCGCGAATAGTTTTAACGTCCTCGTCACTGCACGTGCGGCTCAGGGAGTTTTCGGTGCACTACTTGCACCAGCAGCGCTTGCATCAGTGATGTCCGCATTCACCAACCCAAAAGAGCGTGCTAAGGCATTCGCCATCTTTAGTGCGATCAGCGCATCAGGTGCGGCGATAGGACTTTTACTTGGTGGAGCGCTCACTGAATGGCAGTCGTGGCGTTGGTGCCTATTCATCAATCTATTCTTTGCTGCGATTGGCATTATTGGCGTGGCCCTCTACGTTGAAGGCTCAAAGAGAGAAAATAACGAACGGCTTGACTACCTCGGCACACTGCTTGGAAGTGCAGGGCTATTTTTCGTGGTCTTCGGGCTTGGCCACGCGGTAACAACAAGTTGGAGCAATAGCGCAACGTGGGGAAGTCTTGTTCTCGGTCTCGCACTTCTAGCCATATTCATTTTCTGGCAAGAGAAGGCCAAGAACCCACTGCTGCCACTTCGAATTTTGACGAGCAGGACTCGTGGTGGATCAGCAACTGCAATATTCATCACCAGTGTTGGAGTTTTTGGAGTATTCCTTTTTCTTTCGTATTACCTCGAAGGCACTCTTCACTACTCACCACTTCGAACTGGTTTCGCATTCATGCCACTGGTTATTGCAATCCTTATTTCATCTGCCCTCGCGAGTGCACGACTACTACCAATGATTGGCCCTCGGCCATTGGTTCCAAGCGGCATGCTGCTCTCGATGCTCGGAATGATCCTCTTTACGAAACTTACTGCTGAACCCGACTACCTCGGACACGTACTCCCAGGGCTGATTGTCACTGGACTCGGACTTGGAATGATCTTTGCACCCGCAACGGCAAGTGCAACAGCAGGTGTTGAAGACAAAGATGCTGGCGCCTCTTCGGCATTTTTGAATACTCTTCAGCAAATCGGTGGCTCAGTTGGTACCGCACTCTTAAACACAATTGCGGTTTCAGTCACACTTCGTGCAGCAGAAACAGTTAAAAACCCTGCAGAAATTGTTCAGGCCACATTGCACGGTTACGCCGTTGCATTCTGGTGGAGTGCAGGGTTCTTTGGTGTCGGTGCACTACTTGTATTAATTATTCTTGATTCAGGCGTTCCTGAATTTGAAGAAGAGAACGTTTCGCTGTACTAAATAAGCGGCCACGGATATGGTGGCCAGTCACTGTCTTCATCGGGTAGCGGAAACTCAGCAAAAGTGACGAAGTCTTGAGCTCTCACTTGAGCAAACGCCAGCTCACTTGGTGAAAGATAGAGACCTAATTCGCCAGTCTTTCCATTAGCAAATTCATTTATTGCAGCTAAAACTGACTCAGGGACGGGTTCTCCGGCGTAGTCCCAAAGGACAGTGCGGAGTTTGTCCTCTTCGTGGAACGTAAGACCATTGTCAATGGCCCAACACCTTGTCCCGTCATAGATAACGTGACCAGCTTTTCTATCTGCGTTGTTAGCAACGACGTCTAGTGCGCAGAGTCGGTGAAAATAGTCATTGAACTGGGGCATCTCTCGAAGAGTGAAGTAGTGGTCTTCTAAGTTGTCATCAACCCAGTACTGCAGTGAACCAATCCCGAAGGGTAAATCTTCACGAGCAACGGTAAGTGGCACAGTGTCAAAGCCAAGAATCTGGTCGAGCTCGTAGGTCGCAACTTCACGTCGCCAGAGGCCATCGGGAAAGTCCCACAGAGGTCGCTCACCAGCTTCAGCTTTGTAACACGCCTGCGCAGTAAGTCCGTCAAGAGTGATTGTTACGAGTAGTGCCTGGTTCGATGATCCAGAGACACGCCCTTCAACTTCAACTGCTCCTTTAGTGAGAAGAGTTCGTTGTTGTTCGAGATCCATGGTTACTTAATTGGTGGGCGGTGACCATTGGTGCGAGGACAGTCGTGACCCTTGGGGTCAAGCGGTCCTTCACAGAGTGGGCAAGGAGGTCGTCCAGCTTCCACAAGAAGCCTGATTGCGATCGCGAGTCCACCGGCCCACTCCTTTGAAAGAGTGAGCTCCAAGTCATCTTCATCGTCCATTGATTCAAACGTGACTTCGATGTACTGCTCGTCTTCATCAACGGCAATAGAAATATCTCCAACAGCGAAGTCAACTTCGTATTCCGGCTCAAGTGTGAAGTCATCTGGGAGATGTCCAGGTCCACGTGCAAAATCATTAAGCACTTGACCAAGCCATTCAGCGAGTGCGGCGAGTTGCATTTTCTCGCACTTGAGAATTACCAGTCTGCGACCTTGGCGTGCTTGCAAGAGAAATAGTCGATTACCAACTTCACCGCGTACGCCAACCATTACCTTGTCTGGTGCATCAAAGATGTAATTCATGAAGGAGCGAGGTCTTTCAATGTTCCGGTGTTGTTTACGGTGAGCACGATTGGAGTTGTTTCGCTGAAAGTAATCGCGCTAACTGAGCAGGTAGAAATAACAGTTCGCTGAAAGAGGTCGAGAGGAACTCCCTGCGCATAGGTGACGGCTGCCTTAATTGGGTCAGCGTGACTTACAACAACGATTGTCTTGCCACGGTGCTTCTTTGCAAGACGTTCAAGTGTGGTCCACATGCGTAGCTGCATCTCGGTAAATGATTCACCTTCTGGGAACCTGAACGTGCTTGGTGCGTTCTGTACTGCACGCCATTCCTTCTTCACACGAAGAACTGCAAGCTTCTTGCCGGTCCATGTGCCAAAGTCACACTCGAGTAGACCACGCTCAATAATGGGGCGGATCTTTAATGCCTTGGCAATTGGAGCTGCAGTTTCGCGAGCACGCTCGAGCGGTGAAACATAGATTGCAGCGGGCTTATGACCAAGTTCTGCAATGCGCGCAGCTACTGCTTCAGCTTGCTTCTTTCCAGTTTCAGAAAGATGAAGACCGGCAGCACGTCCAGGCAGAACAGTACCGGTGGTCGCAGTGTTGCCGTGTCGGACCAAAAGAATGGTTGTGAATGAACTTGCCATACAACGACTTTAATCAGTTGCTAGTTAGAAGTAACCGGGATGCGTCGTGGACCAGGATTCGCTTCAACTGGCCAGCGCTTTCTCGAAAGTTGTGCAAGCTTGTGCAGCAGTGCAACGGCACCTGGGTCATCGTCGCCAGGTCGAGTCTCAATGAGTCCCTTTTCCTTTAGAGCGCTCATAAGTTCACGACCCTTGTCAGTTCTCACAATCACGAGGGTCCAGTCACCAAAAGCACCAATGCCACCAGTTGAAATATCTGCGTGTTCAGCAGCAAAGTCAGGACAGTGAGTGCAACCTTCACGAGTAAAGGCGTGGGCTTCTTTTAGAGGGACCTCATGGAATTCACCATCGTTAGTCCAGATTTGAAAGACGCCCTTGATGTTCATCTTTTTGATGTCGGCGCGCTTGATGTTGTACTTCGCCTCAAAGAGTTCTTCGAAAATTGCATCGTCAAATGTCTTGGAGCAGAGAAGACCAATTGTGAAACCTAGACGTCGTGCAATTTTCCCAGCCTTGCGAGACTGCATTACTCCTGGAGCTGAAGCCATGCAACCCATTCCAACGAGTGCAATGCGCTCAGCGCCACCTTCTACGGCCTTTGGATAGGCGAGGAGATTCGGAGAGTAGGTGTAACGAGACTTTGCGGTGTCAAGAACGTCTTGACGAGTCGTAGCAACGCGAGGCTCTGCGCGCCAAGTAGTGCCGTCACCTTCGAGACCGCTTACAAGCGCTGCGTCAATGACGTCATTTTCGAGTGCATAGATAAGCAGCGTTGAAACAACACCACCGTCTTGACCGTTGTTGAGAATTGATGCGTCCGTTGACTTCGCTAGGAGAACGTCACCAATGCCGTAGACCTCATCGTCGGTGCGTTCACGAGCAAATTTGTGAGTATCGATCTCACTTTCCCAGTTTCTAAAGCGAGGACATGCGCGAGTACAAAGGGTGCAGCCAGTTTCACCATGGGTGCAGTTGTCACGCCCACCGTCAATATCGAGGTGCCAGGGTTTGTAGACGCCATTTGCTGATTCGTAGTCAAGGACATCATGAGGGCAGGCAACCACGCATGCGGCACATCCTGTGCAGAGCCCAGAAGTTACAACTTCGCTAAATAGTTCTTTCCACTGGGGCTTCTCGATTGCCATGTAAATACCTTACTAAGACGCTCAGGTATAACTTGCGGGTACGCTCAGCGCGTGCCAGAAATACTCGAAGTCGAGTCGTACCGTGAACTTGCTGACCGCGTGGTCGGCGCCACGGTCGTGCGCGGATGGGCTGACCCTTATTCAGCCAAGAAACTCTCTTCAGTACAGCAGTGGGCTCGTGCTGTCAAAGGACTCAAGATAACTGGAACATCACGTAGAGGCAAGCTAATGCTGATGGAAACATCTGGCCCAATGCTCGGTATGCGATTTGGCATGACTGGTGTACTGCTGATTGATGGTGACGCTGGTATTGATGGACTCTTCTACGGACCACATCGATTCAAAGAAGAGTGGATTCGCGGCGGGATGGAATTCAGTGACGGCAGAAAGCTGTTGTTGCATGATCCTCGAAGACTTGGCCGTTTTGAAATTGATCCTGATCTCAGTGACCTCGGTCCTGACGCGCTCACACTTAGTAAAAAAGAGTTTGATCAGATCGTCACCATTACGAGAGGAGAAGGGCCAGCACTTAAGGCTCGACTCCTTGATCAGTCGGTAGTAGCTGGAGTAGGCAATCTTCTCGGTGATGAGATTTTGTTTCGTGCAGGCATCGATCCGCACACGCCATCTGGCACGTTGAGTGCTGATGAGAAGGTAAGACTTTACAAAGCATTTACCCAGACGTTGAAGACGCTTAAAAAGCGTGGAGGATCTCACTTAGGTGACCACATGGATGGACGAAACCCTGGGGGGTTGTGCCCTAAAGATGGAGGCGCAATGCGAATTGACACCATTGGCGGACGAACAACCTACTGGTGCTCAAAGCACCAGCGTTAAGCGCCGTTTAGAAGTCCTTCAAGATGAGCTGGCTCGTAAGGGCCAATGATGAGTTGTTCTAGAACGCCAATTCCTGTTCCGCGAGCTGACGTTGCTTTAACAATGTGCTGAATGTGAATATTTGGATGTTCTAGTGGGTTTAGTTTTGAGAGCACTAGAACTTCACCATCAACAACTGGCCCACCGTGCCATCTTCCATGTCCATACTGAGGATGTGAGTATCCTGCTCCACCCATTTGGAATCGAAATAGAGGCGTCAGTTCAATCGTCTCATTACCAAAGAACAACGTGGCACTCTGCATCCAACGAGTCTTTGGCGTCATAACAAGGTCCATGCTCGCGGTCTCGTGCGTTATTGGACTCGCGTCTGTAGGCAGTTGCGCTGCTGAGCGACTTATTGGTGTGCCAATGCTGTCGTCAAAAGTCATGAAGTGAACACCACGGTCTGAGAAGTTAAGTGGTGACCACAAGAAACAGAGTTGTGGCACGCGCGTTGATGGTGCGCCGGGAAGCGGTTCGCCAACTGGGCGAACACCCCACGAGCGGTCTTTGGTTCCATAGACAGTTGCTGGCAGTTCAATCCTTCCCTCAGGAGTTTCAAGCCATCCACTCCAGGTGCCAAGTTGAGTGGCTCTGGTGACGTCCATGAAGATGCGTGGACCGTCGTGCATTGTTTGGCGGGGCTCTTCATAGACAGCGGTGCGAGTTGTGTAGGTGAGGTCACAGCTGAGACCTTGTTCTGGTGCGTTCACACGAATGCGGTTAACTCGCATTGGCTCAACGATCTCGATTGAAATAGGTCCGACTGTTGTTGGTCGTCCAACAAGTGCATCACTGGCGAAAACGCTGTACTGCTTGTTGCCTAGAACAACGGAGAAGGCACCGTCGATTACTCCGCGATTTGGATAGAGACCAAGGGCAACCGCGAAGTAGAAATCCTCGGTGTAGCCGTTGAACCAAAAACGGTCGTAGGCATTTGGGTGCCCGTCCATAACGTGGCTAAGAGGTTGCGCGGTCTGGTGGATAGGGAAGTCATCTTCAGGAAGCAGCATGCTTTTCCAATTCATCTAGGGCGTTCCACTTGTTTGCGGCATTAATTCCACGCTCAATCATGGTCATGAACATTCTGTCTCCACGCTCTGTGCGCTCGACGAGTACTGCAGCACAGACGAGCATCACAACTGGCTGCAGTGTGTATCGAGAAAATTCTTTCCTGGCAATTTCTAATGGCATTGAACCACCTAGGCGTGAAAGTTCAGTGAGGTAGAAGTTAATTAACTCGTCTTCGTAGCGGTCGCGGTCCTTGGCGGTAAGGCTGGTAGTTAAGAAGTACGCAACATCGAGCATTGGGCTTCCAACGCTGACGGTCTGCCAGTCAACAACACACAGTGGAACTTCACCACCCTTTGCATCAAAGAGAAGATTGTCGGTTCGAAAATCACCATGCGTGACGCAAGGGGCATATGGCTTATATCCACGGAATGCTTCAAGACTGTTCGAAAGCCTTTTTACAAATGAAAGCAGTTCTTCGTCAACTGAGTCTGCGTAACGATCAATGAACTGGGAAAACAATGTTGGAAGTATTGCTTCCATAAGTGGAGCGAGTGATGTACTAACTCCACCGAGCCAGTCAGCGTTATGAAGCTCAGTGTTATTCATTGTTGGGGCGTGAAGCCCGGCGAGCTCTTTGAGTCCCGTCATAGCCATCTCTTTGGTGATGCCCTCAAACTGGTCAGCAACATTTGCTGGCGCCATGTCTTCGAGCAGAATCAGGAAGTTATCTTCGTCATCTCGCTCAACAAAAAAACATTCTGGAGTTCTGGTCTCTAACGTTGGGGCCAAAAACTTATAAAAAGATGTTTCACGTAGGTAGAGCTGCTGCATCTTTGCTGTGGCTCGACTGGTTTCATCTTGTGAAGGAGCCTTTGCAACAAATGAGAAATCACCTTCGCTTGACGAGAGTGTAAACCTGATGCACTGCGCCACTTGTCCATTGCCAACACGCTCAGTTGCGATATTGGTGCTCGCAGCAATAGAGAGACGTGACGATAGCCAGTCACTGTTTATCTGATCAATCAATGGAATAGATCCCATAAAGCCCCCTAGAGACAGTTTGCCCTAAATCTTCTTTATAAGAAGTTGACAATAATGACCATTTAGTTCTTGGTCGTAGACAAGAATTGAGGAATGTCATCTTTCGTTCAAAGTTATGGGTACTGGGCACTTTTGCTTCTGGCAATAGTTGAGTCAGCGTGCCTTCCAATTCCGTCTGAAGTTACCTTCGGGTTCGCGGGAGCTCTCTGCACAGTTGCCGTGACTGGCCATGCTCAGTTCTCCATGTGGGCAGTAATTGTTGTTGGAACTGTTGGTTCAGTTATTGGTTCAGTCATTGCCTACGAAGTTGGTCGCACTGCGGGACGAACAATTGTTGATCGCTGGGGTAAATGGATTCTGCTCACGCACAAAGACTTAGACGCCATGGAGCGTTGGTTTGAAAAGTTTGGTCCTGTCTCAGTTTTGATAGGGCGAGTAGTTCCAGTAGTTCGCACAGTTATCTCTGTTCCAGCAGGAATCGCTGAAATGAAGCGTGGACGTTTCATGTTGCTTACAGCCATTGGTGCAGCGGCATGGGTTTCATTACTCGCAGCTCTTGGTTACGCCGCTGGCGCTAACTGGGAACGAGTGAGCAAGAACTTTCACATGGCTCAGACTCCGACAATCATCATCATTGTCTTAGTAATGGCACTCGGTTTTTGGCATCGAATCAAAACAGTTCGCCGCCACAACTCGTCGAACTAGTTCTCTAGAGAACCAAGCACGCGAGCGGCGTGTCCATCAGTCTTCACTCCGTACATTGCTTGTTCAACTTTTCCAGTTGGCCCAATGACGAAGGTAGAACGAATGATGCCAATCGTTTTCTTTCCGTACATCATCTTTTCGCCGTAGGCGCCGAACTTCTCCATGGTCTTTTTGTCCGGGTCGCTCAATAAATCAAAGGTGAGGCCAAACTTCTTTCGAAACGCCACGTGCGATGCTGCGTCATCGGGCGAAACGCCAAGAACAGTGACCTTTTGTTTCTTGAATCCACTCAGTTCGTCATTGAACTGACATGCTTCTCTCGTGCAACCAGGCGTGTCGTCTTGAGGATAGAAATAGAGAACGTAACGCTTACCCAGTAGATCTTTGGAAGAAATCTTCTTTCCACTCTGATTGGTGAGGGTGAATGCTGGTGCTTTTGCACCAATCTCTAGACGGGCCATCATGCTCCTATAAGTTTTCGATTAATACAAAGAACCGTCACGTAGACTAGAACACGAAGCTCTAGAAGTGAGCTTGGGCCCACACTTTCGAACGACGGTTCCGGGTCCGACCGAGAAAAGACCGTAGTTCCGTGAGCAGTGAATCCCCGGAGCTTGTGACGTCGTCACAAGACTCGTATGACACCAATAAAA
>CAIJWX010000123.1:0-4836 GCA_903824535.1 uncultured Actinomycetes bacterium
GAGGTACTGGATAGAAACACTCGGGTGTCCTAAGAACCACGTCGACTCGGACAAGCTCGCGGGACTACTCGTGTCCCAGGGCTACACCCTCGCCGACAGCGCAGAAGAGGCAGAACTTGTTGTAGCAAATACTTGTGCGTTTATTGAAGCCGCTCGCGAAGAATCAATTGAAACTGTGCTTGATCTTGCAGAGCGCAAATTAGGAAATGCACGTCTCGTCGTAACGGGGTGCATGGCTGAGCGTTACGGAAATGAACTCGCTGAAGCTCTCCCAGAAGTTGACCTTGTTGCTGGATTCGGTGAAAGCCTCACTGAGCAAATTGTGCCTTCTACACCGGTTGCCCTTCGCAGTCGCCCAACACCGGCGTTCGACTTACTTAATCTTCCACGACCTGCATCAAAAGCTCCATGGGCGTACGTGAAGATTGCAGAAGGTTGCGACCGTAGATGTGGGTTTTGCGCCATTCCAACATTCCGAGGCGATCAACGCTCACGTTCTACAAATGAAATCCTCACAGAGGCGCGTGCGCTGGTTGATGGTGGAGCTAAAGAAATTGTTCTCATTGCCCAAGACCTCGCAAGCTGGGGCCATGACCGCAGGCGCGCTGCACTTGGTGAAGCGGTTGAAGTGCTCGACGAAGGTGGCACGCAGCCTCTTATTGACCTAACCAAAGCACTCAGCAAAGAAGTTGAACGAGTGCGACTCTTGTATCTCTACCCATCGGGCCTTACTAGTGGACTAATTGAAACAATCCTTGAAACAGGTGTTCCTTATTTCGACCTTTCACTGCAGCACGCGTCGCGCCACATGCTGCGGGCAATGAAGCGTTGGGGCGACGGGGACCGATTCTTAGAGCGCATTGCAGCGATTCGATCAGCCGACCCAGATGCGACATTTCGCTCTTCATTTATCTTGGGATATCCCGGTGAAACTGAAGACGACCAACGTGAGCTTCTTGAATTCATTGATGCGGCACAACTCGACTGGGCCGGGTTCTTTACGTTCTCTAAAGAAGAGGGCACCCACGCCAATGGTCTGGGCGACCAAGTACCTCATGAACTTGCCCTAGAGCGCCTGCGTGAAGTGAGCGAGCTACAAGACGCGATAACTGCTCGCCGCCGAGACGCCCTCGTAGGCACTCGCCAACGCCTGCTCATTGATGCACCTGGAGTTGGGCGTAGTGTCAGAGAGTGCCCCGAAATTGATGGCATTGTGATGGTGGACCCATCACTTAGCGTTGGATCCATGGTTGATGTTGAAATTGTGGCGAGTCACGGAACGGATTTGGAGGCAGTGCAGCTATGAGCACCGAGGAAAGAACCTACGGACCGACTGCGTTATTAACGCCGGCGAACTTAATGACAAGTTTTCGAATTGTTGTCGCACCACTTTTCATTTATCTACTTATTGCGCACCGAATCAATTGGTGGACCTCTCTCGTAGGCGCTCTCGCTGCAGCCTCTGACTACTTTGACGGCATTGTCGCAAGGCGTCACGGCACAACTACATCAGGTGCATTTCTTGATCCTCTCGCTGACAAAATAATTGTTCTGGGAAGCTTGTACGCACTCATTGTTTCAAGAGGACATCACCTCAACTTCTTTATTGTCCCAGCAGTGATAATCACGTTGCGTGAAATTTGGATGAGTATCTACAGATCCAAAGCATCAAAGAAGGGGATTTCCATCCCGGCGAGTCAGATTGCAAAATGGAAAACATTCGTTCAGGATTTGGCGATCGCGCTCTGTGTGCTCCCGTTCACCGCACACCACACTTGGCTGGCATTCATAACTATCTGGATTGCCACATTGATGACGGTGTACACCGGTTGGAAATATTACGTAGATGGAAAAAAGGCGAGCTAAATGCGCGTTGAAATAGTTGCAGTCGGAACTGAACTTCTACTCGGACAAATTCCTGATACCAATTCACAGTGGCTTGGTGAGCAACTTGCAGCGAACGGTATTGCATCTCACTTTCATCAGCACGTAGGTGACAATCATGAACGTATTGTCTTGGCTTTTCGAACAGCGCTGGCACGCTCAGACGCGGTAATTGTCTGCGGTGGGCTCGGTCCAACACAAGATGACATCACTCGAGCTGCAATCGCAGAAGTAATGAACGTTTCACTTGTTCGAGACGACGCAATTGTTGATGCAATCAGAAAAATGTTTGGATCACGCGGTCGTGAAATGCCCGAGAACAACTTGCTGCAAGCTGATGTTCCAAAGGGAGCGTCAATTATTCCTCAAACTCGTGGCACGGCTCCAGGACTTATCTGTCCGGTGGGACAAAAGGTTGTCTTTGCAGTTCCTGGTGTCCCTTACGAAATGACTGACATGTTCGAGCGTGCAATTCTGCCGGAATTACTTCGCCGCGAACGCCTTGCTGGGAATGAATCGGTAATTCTGAGCCGAGTGCTTCGTACATGGGGAGCAAGCGAATCTGGACTTGCAGAAGCTATTGGTGACGAGCTCGCATCACTTGATGACAACTCGCGACTCACCATTGCCTTTCTTGCCTCAGGAATTGAAGGCATAAAAGTTCGCATTACCGCCAGAGGTGACACGGCTGAACACGCAAAAGAACTCATTGCTGAAGAAGAAGTAAAAATTCGCAGCATCATTAACGAGAAACTCGGCGACATCATTTTTGGTGTTGATGGCGAAACAATGGAGTTCGCTATTGCATCTAGTCTACTTGAACGCTCACTAACGCTCGCAGTCGCAGAGTCAGTAACAGGTGGGCTTATTGCCAGTCGTCTCGTCAATATTGTGGGCGCTTCGAAGTGGTTTCGTGGTGGCGTAGTCAGTTACGCATCAGAAGTGAAGTTCGACGTACTCGGCGTTCCTGTGGGGCCTGTTGTAAGCCCTGAAGCAGCAGAAGCAATGGCCATAGGCGTCGCAAAATTATTGGGATCCGACGTTGGTCTCAGTGTGACTGGTGTTGCTGGTCCTGAAGAACAAGATGGTCATCCAGCTGGAACTGTATTTGTCGGAATTGCTATTGGTGACAAGGTTTCTCACGTTGCTCTTCGACTACCTGGTGATCGCCCTCGAATTAGGGCGTACAGTGCCATCAGTGCACTTGATGCGCTACGTAAAGCATTCGACGAATTGAGTAAATAATGTCTGAGCTAGAAGTTCAAATTGATCCTGCATCACTCGGTTTTGATGAAGCACGGCTTGAGCGCATTAATACTCACTTCAATAAGTATGTCGCAGATCAACGTCTAAGTGGTTGGCTCGCAACTGTATCCAGAGGTGGCGAACTTGTGTGGGCCGGAAGTGGTGGCCACCAGAACCGTGAAGAAGGAATAGAAGTAAAGAGCGACACAATTTGGCGCATTTATTCAATGACGAAGCCGCTGACTTCTGTTGCGGTGATGATGATGTATGAAGAAGGGCTTTTCGATCTAAATGACCCCGCAGGGAAGTGGATTGATTCTCTTAAAGAGAGTCGAGTACTCATTGGCGGCACAGCTGAGAATCCTCAAACCGAACCAGCTAAGAGCCCCATCACTATTCATCAGCTGCTCACACACACCAGCGGGCTCTCTTATGACTTTCAAACTGACACCGTTGCTGAAATATACCGACTCAATGGATCGGGCGGTACTGGATACCGCAAGGATGCGAGCCTCGCTGAGTTGGTTGACGACTGGTGTAATGCCCCACTGTTATTTCACCCAGGTGAGAAATGGAACTACTCATTCGCAACAGATGTACTTGGCCGCCTCGTTGAAATCTGGAGTGGGATGTCACTGCGAGAGTTCTTCATGGAAAGAATTTTTGCACCGCTAGGAATGCATGATTCAGATTTCTATTGTCCTGCAGAAAAGTTGGATCGACTGGCGATGTTGTACATCCCTGGCCAGAACGGTGCTGTTCCGTATGTTGACCTTGCAGTTAAAGCAGAAAAAATGCCAACAGGATTTTCTGGAGGTGGCGGACTTCTTTCAACTGCGTATGACTACAACAGGTTCACCGCAATGTTGCTTAATGGTGGCGAGTTAGATGGCAACCGTCTGCTCTCAAGCAGAACTCTCGAACTTATGACTCGTAACCATCTACCTAACAACTGTGATCTTGCATCAATTGCAATTGACTCTTGGGCAGAAACTTCATTTGAAGGCATTGGATTCGGACTTGGTTTTTCGATGTTGGATGATCCTGCAAAAAACAGAATTCTTGGAGGCAAGGGACTGTACCGATGGGGTGGGGCAGCGTCTACAAACTTCTGGGTAGACCCAGCTGAAGACATCACTGTGAGCTTTTTTACCCAACTAATGCCAAGCTCAACGTACGAAGTTCGCCGAGAATTACAGACTTTGGTTTATCAAGCCTTGGTTGATTAGCCTTTATTTGCAGAGCTTTTAAAGATTTTCTCGAATAATCCTTGATACGAACACTTGTTCGTAGTACCTTGAAAACAGGTAAGAAACACCAAATGTCACAGCAGCTTTCTAACTTGGCAGCATGACAAAAAACAAGGAGAAACCAATGGCAACCGATGACCGCGCAAAGGCCCTAGAAGCCGCACTCGGCCAGATCGAGAAGCAGTTCGGTAAGGGATCAATCATGCGCATGGGTGAAAACCTGCACATGAATATCGAATCAATTCCAACTGGAGCCCTCGCGCTCGACATGGCGCTTGGAATTGGTGGACTACCACGTGGACGAATTATTGAACTTTACGGACCTGAATCTTCAGGTAAGTCAACCCTCGCAATGCACGTTGTCGCTGAAGCTCAGCGCAACGGTGGAGTGTGTGCCTACATCGATGCGGAACACGCAATGGATCCGGTCTACGCACGAGCCATTGGCGTTAACGTA
>CAIJWX010000124.1:0-4933 GCA_903824535.1 uncultured Actinomycetes bacterium
ATTCGCTTTTCGTGAGCATCATTGGTGTATGAGTTAATAAGGCTCACACTCAATGCTTCGATGCCCTGGCTCTTTAGCTTGCGTAGCTGCTTGCGAACATCATCTTCGTCAAGGGCAGTGACTACTTCGCCCTTTGCACCAATGCGCTCTTTAACTTCAACAGTGTCTTCAAGTGATGCAAGTGGCTCTGGCTTTGGCCAAATGATCCATCCAGCAAGTCCACCAGGAACGAAGGAACGAGCAATCTGAAGTACTTGGCGGAAACCTTCTGTCGTTACAAGACCAACTCGGGCACCCTTTCCTTCGAGAATCGCGTTAGTAGCAACAGTTGTTCCGTGAAGAACGTCACTGATCTCGTCAAGTGTGATCCCAGCAAGCGCACAGGCCTGCTCGATTCCACGCACAACACCAATTGATTGGTCTTCTGGTGTAGAGGAAGTCTTAGCGCGATACGTCGCACCACTCTTCTCATCTACTAACAGAATGTCGGTGAATGTTCCTCCGACATCTACTCCGAGCCGATACGCCATAATTACTCCCTTAAATAATGCCTGCAGATTGCAATGATGTCATTGTGGCATCATCGAGACCTAGCACGCCTTGATAAATTTCTTTGTTGTGTTCCCCGAGTGTTGGACCTACATGTCGGACTGACCCAGGGGTATCAGACAAACGTGGAAATACATTCTGCATTGCGAACTCACCTAACTCAGGATGTGTAAGACGCACAATAGCGTCACGAGCGGCGAAGTGCGGATCGGCAAACATATCCTTGGCACGGAAGATTCTTCCGGCTGGAACGCCACCCTCATTAAGAATATTAAGGAGGTCATCGCCCGTGTGTAGGACGCTCCACTTGGCAATAATTAGGTCCAGTTCCTCCATGTGAGCTCCGCGAGCCCCATGGGTTCCGTAGCGCTCATCTGTTGAAAGTTCTGGTTGACCCATCACTGCAGCGAGGCGGTTAAATACATTGTCACCGTTTCCAGCAATAAGAATCATCTCTCCGTCAAGTGTTGGATACACGTTGCTTGGAGAAACGTTAGGAAGAACTGTTCCAGTGCGCTCACGCTGGTAACCAGCAATCTGCCATTCTGGAATTAGTGATTCCATAAGTGCAAGCACTGCTTCATAGATGGCAGAGTCAACAATTTGACCCTTGCCAGTGCGACCAACGTTGTGAATAGCAACAAGAGTTCCAAGGGCCGCGAATGTGGCAGCGAGTGAATCGCCAAGAGAAACACCAGCACGAGCTGGAGGGCTGTTGGGATCACCAGTTACGTAGCGAATTCCGCCCATTGCTTCACCAATGGCACCGTATCCGGCCTGTGAAGCGTATGGACCAGACTGTCCGAAACCTGAAACACGAGTAATAACTAATTTTGGATTAATTGCCCAAAGAACTTCTGGAGATAATCCCCACTTTTCAAGAGTTCCTGGACGGAAGTTTTCAATAAGAATGTCTGCTGATTCAACAAGCTTGCGAACAAGGTCTTGTCCTTCCTTCTTTCGAAGGTTTGCCGTGACAGATTTTTTGTTTCTTGCAACGACTGGCCACCAGAGTGAAATACCGTATGGCTTCTCGCGACCCCACTGACGCATTGGGTCACCAGTAGCGGGGTCTTCAATCTTGATAATTTCTGCACCAAAGTCACCAAGTAGCTGTCCACAGAATGGTCCTGCGAGCAATTGACCCATCTCAATTACACGAAGATCATCTAACGGGAGTGATCCTTTTTCAGCCATCGGTGCTCTCTTTCGTATACAAAGTCAAAAATAGTTAATTTATGAAACTAGTAATCGTTGAATATAGCGCCTTAAGACATTTCTAGCAACCCGAGAAATCCTTAAATTACATACAATTTTGCCCATGAGTCAAAAGTCATAAGATGACTTTCATATGGCCGACGAAAATCTCCAACACTTTGATGAAATCACAGTCGAAAGTATCTATCAGGCCATCCGTGAACAAATCCTCACGGGCAAGTTAGAAGCGGGTCAGTGGCTGAGAGAAGTCGAGCTGGGTGCCTCGTTCGGAGTCAGTAGAACGCCAGTTCGTGAAGCTCTGCGACTTCTGGCCGCTGAAGGCATGGTCGCTCATGAACGCAACCGTGGAGTCCAAGTTCAAAGCTGGACCTTAGATGATTTAAACGAGGTCTATAGCCTCAGGTCACTTCTTGAACCGTGGGGATACAAGCTCGCCGCTCAAAATGGAACCGCTGACCTCGCGGCGCTTGACGAACTCGCAAACGCAATGGATGAAGAGCTCACCAAAAAAACTCCAAGCATTCAGCGCGTTACTGAGCTAAATATTCATTTTCATAGTTCGATTCTTCAATGCTCGGGCAATGAACGACTCTGTCAACTAGTCGGCTCGTTTGTTCAAGTCCCTTTTGTGTACAGAAATTACGCGAACTTTGATGAAAGTGACTTCAAGCGAAGTTTCGCTCAGCATCACGAAATTGTCGAGGCACTGCGCGCACGAGATGGTGAGTGGGCAGAGTCTGCAATGCGAGCTCACCTTCACGGATCATGGAAAACAGTGCAGCAAAAACACTCATGGAGCCAAGCTCGAACTACTGACTAATTGTTCGGAATTACTGAATAACTCGTTTAGTTATAAGTTCACAGAGGAGCCTCAGTACAAAACCAAAGAATGCAAAAAATGCCGAAAGAATACAAATAACGGCAAACGTCCAAAAGAACGCTCCAAGAAAATGCGACGTAGCATCGTGCACCGCATACCACTTGCCCATCATGTGAACATGGGATTCATTCCAGCCAGCAATGAACGCCCCAATGGTTCCAAAGAACAAAGTCAACCAGGCAATGACGTTGAAGAAACTGGCAAGTTTTAGTGCCCCGGTAACAGGAGATGTTCGCTCAACAATGATGTGAGGAATAGTCGACGAGTAGCGAACGATGGGGACTTCTCCCGTTGATTCGAAAGGCTTTTTATCCTTCTTATTCTTCTTCTCTTTTTTGCTCATAAGAACCTCACTGATTTCGTTCATTTATATGAACATAACCCAGTTCTCCTGAGTTATTCAGAGAAAATAGTAACTACTGCTTGTTAGTGAGCAGATGTTGGTGTTTCATCGTGCTGGCCAAGGTGATGGCGATCAATATTCACTAGTGCGTAGAAGGCTACGGCAGATAGAAGAACCATTAGAGAGCCAAAACGCAGCGCCATGTCATAGCCGTGAACGCTGGCTGCGTTCTCTAAAGCACGCTTGCTAGAAACCATAATTGTCGGATGAATCAGTTGCCCAGCAGCAAATGCGGTTGCACTTGATACAACAATTGTGTTTTGGATTGCAGTACCAAATGATCCACCGAGTTGTTGAGCAGTCGAAAGCACAGCTGAAGCAGCACCAGTATCTCGAGGCTCAATGTTAAAGAGTGCCGTAGAAGAGACCGAAACAAAAACCATTCCCATACCGAGTGCAGTAATAATCATCGCTGGCATTACGTGACCAATATATGAACTGTCTGGCTTGATGAGCGATAAGTAGAAAAGACCAGCGCTACCCATCAATGAACCAATCGTTGCGAGAATACGAGGACCGTATTTAGGTAGTAATTTTCCAACTGATGCCGCAGAGATAATTACTGAGAGTGAGAACGGTAAGAACAAGAGGCCGCTCTTTAGCGGACTGTAACCGTGAATTCGTTGGAAAAAGAATGTCATCCAAAGGAACATTCCAAAAAGGCCAAGGCCAATAAACAGTTGTGAAATATATGCACCTGCACGGACTCGGTCAGTTAGAAGTCGAAGTGGTAGTAACGGTTGTTTAACTCGACTCTCCAGAACAAAGAAGACAGCGAGTAGTGCTCCGCCAAGTGCCATGTATGGCCATGCAGAGTTTGAGCCCCAACCATCAATGGCCGCTTTTGACACACCGTAGACAACGCTGAGCATTCCAGCTGTCGCAGTCAATGCACCCGGAACGTCGTAGTGAGGGTTGCCCTCAACCTTTGATTCTTTGACATTTGGGATTGCTAGGAATAACGCGATAAGCGCCATTGGTGTGTTTACGAACATGCACCAGCGCCATGACAAGTACTGCGTTAAGAGTCCGCCGGCGATAAGTCCAATTGCGGCACCGACACCCGAAAGCGCACCATACACAGCGAATGCCTTGGCGCGTTCTTTCGAGTCAGTAAAGGTCACTGAAATCAGTGAAAGTGCTGCAGGAGATAAGAGTGCACCGAATAATCCCTGTAACGCACGTGCACTGAAGAGCATCCCTTCGCTCTGTGCGAGACCACCGAGCAGCGAAGCGAATGCGAACCCAAGAAGTCCAATAAGGAAAGCTTTCTTACGACCCATGTAGTCACCAATTCGACCACCAAGAAGCAGGAATCCACCAAATGTAAGCGTGTAGGAAGTAACTGCCCACTGGTAATCCTTTGGAGCAATGTTGAGCCCCCCAAGCGATTTTGGAAGTGATGCGTGAGGAAGCGCAACATTAACAATTGAGCTATCAAGCACAACCATAAGAGTTGCAATGCCTATAACTACGAGAGCAAACCAGCGTCGTGGATCTTGCCCATCGGCATGATCAATGTTGCTTACAGAAGTATCTGACATATGAAATTCCTTAATAGAGTTGTACCAACCCTAATGGGGATCGCAGAAAATATTTCGTACTAGATGCTATGTGGCGTTAACCAGGTCGCCTTAGGTTCTGAAGCCATAATCGGAGCAATTGCTTCCATCATTCCTGTTTCAATCCGCCATGCCATGTACGCAGCCTGGTCTTCTTTTTTCTCCCACTTTTCAATGAGGACAATTGTGTCTGGGTTTTCAGCATCTGTGAATACTTCTACTGAGATACAGCCCTTGAAGGCTCGAGTGTCCGCGAGACTGTCTGCAAGCCCAGCAAGAAGAAATACGCCTGTTTCTGGTAGGCAATTAAATGTAAGAGTC
>CAIJWX010000125.1:0-1720 GCA_903824535.1 uncultured Actinomycetes bacterium
AACGTGTTCGTGTAATAAGGTAGGTTGTCCTCAGTGAGTAGGTTAACGTAAATCGAGCTACGAACACCAGCTGAGAGTGGATAGTCATTTTCGTGCCATGGATGTTCACCAAAGTTTTGCCCCTGGCCCCAGTTAATTTGTTCGTGTGGGTACCAAAGACGTGGTGCTTCAAGGTGGCGGTTATAGAGACGCTCAACGTCAGGAGCTATTTCAATAAGAAGATCAGTTTTGCTGTTCGGCAGCTGCTTGATAGACATCGAGAACTTTCTGGTCTGTAGCTGCAGAGAACAGCACATAAATAGCGTAATCGGCAATTGAAGCTCATAGTCAGTCAGGATTAAATAAATATCTGCTTGTGAATTAACGCTCAAGATGTATGTAGCCTTGCCTCCGTGCCGCTACTTAATACCCTGGTCCCAAAAGACTTTAGAAACGCTATTACACCGCAGCTGAAACGGTATTTCCTTGGGACGGTTCTTGGATGCATTGGAAATGGGCTTACGTTTTCAATGTTCGTAATTTACGTACACAATGTGCGTCATTTCTCTATTTGGTTTGCATCAATGCTTCTCGTTATCGGTGCGGTGTCAGGTCTTCTCTGCAGTCCAATCATTGGAACACTCGTTGACAAATTTGGCCCTGTTCTGGTGCTCGTTCCTTCGTTGATTCTCGAGGCGATTTCATTAGTGGTGTGGGCATATGCACACTCATACTTTTCGTTGATCGCCTCAAACTTTGTAATTGCAGTTACCGGAGGTGCGTTCTGGGGGCCAGGCAGCACGTTGCTGTCGCGACTCATTGATGAAAAGCACCGTCAGCGAGCGTTCGGACTTAACTTCATGTTCGTCAATCTCGGCATTGGATTCGGCGGTCTGATCGCGGCCAGCATTGTTGATCTCAATCACACCTTTTCTTTCACGGTTCTCTACCTTTTGAACGCTGCAACAGCGCTTGGCATTGCAATTGTTTTCGCCACACTGTGGAAATACGGCAAACATGATGATTCAAATGAAATGACCGAGGAGCAAGAAGAAGAGGGCTGGCGCGATGTCCTAAGGGACAAGAGACTCATTCGTTACGTCATGGCTTCGCTGATACTCATGCTTGGCGGTTACGGCTCACAAGAAGCAGGGTTCAGTCTTTTTGTAGTGAACGATTTGAAGATTCCTGTTCACGTCATTGGAATCATGTTTTTCTGTAACACCACCACGATCATTGCTTCTCAGCTCTTCATTACAAATCTGGTGGAGAATAAAAGCCGAACTCGTGTTATGGCATTGGCAGGACTTTTATGGTTCAGCTTCTGGTTCATTCTTTTTGCCGCGTTAAAGATGCCTGAAATCCTCGCGATCGTTTCAATCTGCATTGGAATGGGCATATTCGCAATCGGTGAAACTCTGATTAATCCAGTTGGCTCAGCACTCATCAATGAGATTGCTCCTGAGCATCTACGCGGACGCTACAACGCTGCGTCTGGTCTCACCTGGGGAGTTTCATCGATGGTGGCCGCTGCATTTACTTCGATTCTTTTCAGCTCACACCTTGGTTCTTGGTGGCCACTTTTTATTGGTAGCGCATCACTAGGCGGATCATTAATGATGCTCAGCCTTCGAAAGAGTTTGACCCCCAAAGAAGACGGTCGAGTTACTCAATAAAAAACCCGGGGCAATTGCCCCGGGTTTTTAATACATCTTCAGTTCTTACATCAACTGCAACCACT
>CAIJWX010000126.1:0-4309 GCA_903824535.1 uncultured Actinomycetes bacterium
ATTGCTTCTTGAATCTGACTCTGAGTTACCCCCGAGTCAGGGATGCCTACCTTATCAGCGCGGTCTCTCACCTTGCAAATGCAAGCGAATCCGTCTCTGAGGCAGGACTGACAACACTATCAGGTTGGAATACCCCAAAGTGTCATTTCCGTGCAATTTAGGGCTTTTTTTGATATTTCTATTTCTTGTCAATGTCGCAGGGATTCATAATCCCTGGCTGAAGTGCTTAATTCGTTGCTTGAACGTATTCAACAAATGCGCTCAAAGTTGCGATTAAACGCATCTCTTCGATGTCTCTTGCGCGTGCATTTAAGAGTTCATCGGTGCAAACAAGAAATGCGAGACAACGCGCACGACTTATTGCAACGTTAAGACGATTGCGTGAGAACAAAAACTCTGGCCCACGTGGCATGTCTTCTGCAGTTGATGTTGTCATTGTAAAAAATACAACTGGTGCTTCTTGACCTTGAAACTTATCCACTGTTCCAACTTGCACACCACGAAGTACGTCATCACGATTAAACATTGCTTTAATCAAATTCACTTGATCGTTATAGGGGGCTACGACCATAAAGTCACGTGGCTCAAGTACCCACTGCTCCCCTTTTTGATTCGTCCATTTCGTACCAAGCATCGAACGAATTTGTGTCGCAACAACATCTGCTTCAACTTGTGACTCAGTAGAACAGTCTTGGTGATCAACTTGTAACCAGCGAAGTCCGGTACCAGAGTTTGTATTCTGCACCGCGCACGATGCATGACTAGTAAGTCTGCCTTCATAAATCTGACCAGAAATAAATGCACAGACATCTGGATGCATTCTTCTTGTTACAGAAATGAATACACCATCGCTTGGAGCAATCGTGGCGTGTCCTTTAAGAACGTGTTCTAAAACACTCGCCCCAGAACCATTTGGATGCTCGGCCTGCGAAACGTGTGCGAGCTGTAGCGGATCACCAAGAAGAATCAAATTACGCGCAGCGTTAGTTGCAGCTATTGCATCAGCGAGTGCAAGCTGACCTGCTTCATCAACAACGAGCACATCAACTGGATACGCGCGTAGTCCGGGGCGAGACCACATCCACGTTGTTCCAGCGAGCAGATTGAACTTGTCACTCTCTAAGTCTTCACCCTTGGGGTTGTACTTAACACCGGCGAGTGCTCCTTCTTTTGGTTTAGTCCCTTGACGAAGAATTTTCACCAGGTGAAGTTCGTCGTGCTCTTTAAATATCTCGTACGTTGCGTTCATTAAGTTGTCAATCGCGGCGTGACTCATTGCAGTAATACCAACGCGTTTTCCGGCCTTGATGAGTGAATAAATAATGTGAGAACCGCTATAGGTTTTTCCAGTTCCTGGAGGACCCTGAATGGCAACGTAACTTTCATCGAGCTCAACGGCCCAGCGCTGCATTTCTTCAAGGTCTTCACTGAAGAGTCCGTTCTTTGGCCCATTGCCACTGGTGAACTTTGGTCGCTCTCCGCCAAGCAGCGCCATAGAGACTGGGTTCGGCGGATTAACAACTGTGCCGTCGAGAATCTGTTCAGCGAGGTGAAAGAGCACGCCAGGCTTATCGCGAGGAGACACGTAATCATCAATAGTTAGAACTGAAGGAACCGATCCAGCTGCATCGTGGGGTTCTGGCCACGTCATAGTGAGTGAGCGCTGTTCAAGATCAAATTCTTTGATGTAGCCGTACCCGTGTTCTACTCCTACGCCAGTAAAAAGAACTCTTATTTGCTTGGCGAACGCCGGGCTAAGTGACTGACCACTCCACGTAAAGATTGCTTGTTTGATTTCCGATCCGGTTCGGTTGTGCGTTGATTCAATAGGAGAAATTAGAGACAGATTCGCAATGAACTCCGGGTTGTCATAAAGGGTTCCAAAGTCTGACGCACATTCAATGAACTTTGGTGTTGTGTAAGCGCTTCGCTCTCTGCGCCAGTAATTCAGCAGGTCGGCAAGTAGCGCCTCGGGTGAATCTTCACCGAAGTTCTTGAGGCGTTCTACAAGTTCATCAGTGTCGAGTTCGTACTCTTCAACTTCCATCACTGGGTCACGCCACTCAAGCTCAATTGGTCGCTGTCCAACTAACCAGTCACGTAGCGCTTTGGTTGCTTGCACGTCGTCATTGTTATATCCAGCAATGCTGTCAAGAATCTTTGCGTCGCCTGTTTTCATCCACTCTTCGTATTCAACAACAGCACCAGCTCCACCTTCAATGTCACCGTGGCGAGTAAAGCCAGATAACTTCTCAAGGTGTTTAAGTCCGTAGGACTCAGTTCCTACTGCGAGTGCATTACGTGCCACGTTGTAGAGGTCTACAAACAGACCACCCTCAATGAGATTTGAAAAGAGAACCTCAGATTCAGTGCCAGCAGTAAGACGTTCTAGTGAAGAACGCTCAGTGTGGTTGTAGTGATACACGTGGTAGTTCGGATACTGCTCTCTACGTTGTGAGAAGAAGTCAACGAGCTCTCTGATCATCTTTTTTTGCTGCTCAAGATTGTGAGCCCAGCGAGCGTCGTAGTACCACTCACCTTTTTCATTAGCTAAGTAGAGACCAGACAAGAAGAACAGTTCATCTTTTGCAGTCCAGAATGGGTGTCCTTCGAAGTCAAAGAAAATGTCACCTGCATTCGGTTCTGGCATCAAACTAAAGCCGTGACCATAGACGGGGTCATCAGTCGCTTCTACGAGCTCAAACGCCGGAACTTCATCGGGATGTAGACGAGACTGAACCTGAAGCGCAGCTTGGCGTGTGAGACGCTGAAGCTTCTCTTCGTGAACGTCAGTCACAGGGTCTTTTCGCGTTGAGAGTTCCACCAATGTGCTGATGCCAGCCTCAGAGAATGCTTCACGCTCGCTTGGGCGGATGTTGGCAACATAAATAAGTGAGTCAGCGTCACGCCACTGCTTTTCGCAACGATCTGCGAATTCGCACATCTCACAGTGTGAACATGGCTCAGGTGTTGTTGCTACCTGATTCTCTTCGTTCAGTAGTCCAGCAAGTTGCAGTCTCAGTCGACGCCAGTACGGTGCGTACTGCTCAGCAACAAGTGATTCCATTTCGCCAGACCCAAGCCAGAGGTGAATTTTCTCCGGAGACTTCCCAGTTAGGGCTTTGATGGCATCTGAATAGAAGCAGAGCTGCAGAACGTGGCCAGGCTTGCCTTCACTCCTGGTCAACTTCGCATCAATTGGCTCATACGTGCTGTAGCCATCTTCAGCATCGACGCGTAGAAGAAAGTCAGCAATTCCTCGAATGCCCTCGTGAATGAATGGCATTTGATAAATTACGTCATATCCCTTGGTGAGTGAATCAGCTACACGTTCAACCCACTGGGCGAAGTTTTCATTCGGATTCCTACCCGGAACTTGGTAAACAGATTTACCCTGCTTTTCTAAGTCACCAAGACAGTCGCGCTCGTGAGTTGTTCCCTTTTCAACGAGTAGATCAGCCAGGGACCCCATTGGACGCGGTGTCACTTCAATCGCTCCAGCATCAGCCTGGTTGCGTAGGGTCAGGAAGTGGCCACATTCGAGCCAAGCCGTAATTTTTGATGGGGTTAAAAGCCGTTCATTCATGCATTCTCACTGTAGGTTCACTTAGCGTGGAAAACTGCCACCCAAAGAGATTGCCAAGTGGGTGTGACACCCCACTTTTATCCTTCGAAGATGCAAGAAAATGACCTGATGACACCGACAGAACTGAACAAAGAAGAAATGATTAGAGCGGTAGCTGCCCTGCTCGCAGAACAACCTGGCCAAGACGCCAAGCAGCTCGGTCGCCAGCTCGGTGTTCATAAGTCAGTGCTAAATCCAATTCTGTATCACGAGAAGATGTTTGCTCGAAGCAAAGACACTCGACCGCGCTGGTACTTAAGCGACAACGCTGACCAAATTCCTGAACCAGAAGAACAAGATGATCAAGTCATTGTTACTAGTGAGCGTGTTATTCGAATCGACCCCGACGAAGTTGGAGAAAACCCCTACAACGAATCACTCATTGACCCTGAAGAGTTGAAGCGCTTTATTAAGTCTGAGCCAGTAGAGCGACTTAACTTTGAAGCACCTCCAGTTGATGAAAGCAACCCTCTAGGTCTTTATGCCTGGCAACAAGAGGCACTCGAGAGCTGGAAGATATATCGCCACACCGGAATCATTGACGCTGTCACTGGAGCAGGAAAGACTCGCCTCGCTATTGCTGCACTTAAAGAACACCTCGAATCTGGTGGCAAAGCAGTTGTTCTTGTTCCAACCATTGTCTTGCTCCACCAGTGGGTGGAAGTTGTTCATTCCCTTCTCCCA
>CAIJWX010000127.1:0-7550 GCA_903824535.1 uncultured Actinomycetes bacterium
CTTATAAAACATGGTTGTCATAGTTGTTCTTTCTTCTTATTCGATCTTTTGGCCTCAGGCCGGAGTACCAAGTCTAGGCAATGCCACACGACCGGTCCGGTAGAGCTCAACGTTGGCAAATGCCTCTAATTCTCGTTCTAAATCGTCACAGGCTGACGGTGTTCCAGCCAGCATGATGGTCACCGCAGAGCTGTCTACGTCAATAATTGCGGCATTAGCTGAAGCAATGATGTCGAGCAGTGGGGTACGAACATCGACGTGTGTTGGCACAGTTGCAATCAGTAGTTCACGCTCCACCGCGTCCTTTGGAGAAAGATCTGAAATTTCTACAACGTTGATGAGCTTATTGAGCTGGCCAACAATCTGTTCGAGCGGCGCAGACTCTGCGTCAACAACAATTGTTACTCGAGAAAATCGAGCACCAAGTTCTGACGGAGCAACTGAGAGTGAGTAAATATTGAATCCACGTCGTGTGAAGAGTCCCGCGATGCGCATAAGCACACCGGGCTTGTTCTCAACCTTCACAGACAAAATGTGAAGACGAACTGGCGTGTGAATTACTTCTTCAATGATTTCGTTGGAGTTCATTAGTTTCCTCGCTGTGTTGGGTGAACAATGATGTCGTCGTTTGATGCGCCGGCGTGAACCATTGGCCATACGTTTTCACTAGGGTCAGTTCTGAAGTCAATGACAACTGGCTTGTCGTTTATTTCATTCGCCTGCTTGATTGCAGCGTGCATCTCTTCAACTGTGGTTGCCTTGATTCCTACGCAGTGCATTCCTTCGGCAATCTTCACGAAGTCAGGACTTGGTAGCGCAACGTGAGAAAGTCTGCCGTCATAGACAAGTTGCTGCCACTGATACACCATTCCAAGAAATTCGTTATTAAGGATGCAAACCTTTACGTTGATTCCCGCAGCGCTCGCAGCGAGTAGCTCTTGAATGGTCATAACTACCCCACCGTCACCAACAATTGCCCAGACTGTTTTGTCTGGTGCGCCAACCTTGGCCCCAATTGCAGCAGGAAGGCCGAATCCCATTGTTCCAGCTCCTCCAGAAGACAACCACGTGCGGGGCTCTTCAAACTTCCAGAACTGGCTTGCGTACATTTGGTGCTGACCAACGTCTGTTGAAACGATTGTTCCAGGCTTAGAGCTTGCATTGATTGCTTCAATAACCATTTGTGGACGAAGTGGCGAGCCTTCCTTCTGCTCTTCATAAAAGAGAGGAAATTCTTCGCGCCATGCATTTAGCTGCTTCCACCAAACTTCAAGATCCTTAGGCTTGGCACCCGTCTTGTCGAGAGCACTAATCGCCGCAGCAACATTGCTCTGAATTGCAACATTCACTTTTTTAATCTTGTTGAACTCAACAGGGTCAATGTCAACGTGAATGATCTTCGCGTTAGGTGCGAACGTTGAAACCTTTCCCGTTACTCGGTCGTCAAAACGAGCACCGAGCGAAATTAGGAGGTCTGACTTCTGAATTGCGGTAACAGCTGTGTAGGTGCCGTGCATTCCTGGCATACCGAGGTGTTGTTTGTGTGAGTCAGGGAATGCTCCTCGAGCCTGCAACGTTGTTACTACTGGCATGCCTGTTCGTTCTGCGAAAGCCAACAATTCCTTTGAAGCGTCAGACTTAATTGTTCCTCCACCAACGTAGAGAATTGGACGTTGTGCATTATTAATGAGCTCAGCAGCAGCGTTAACTGCATCCATGTCGAGAGCAACTTCTGGCTGGTAGCCAGGAAGATCTAACTCTTCAACAGTTGTTGGCCAGTACCACTCCATAGTTTCAAGAGAAACGTTCTTAGGAAAGTCAATGAGCACTGGTCCTGGACGTCCAGTTGTTGCAATGTAGAAAGCAGCAGCAACTACACGTGGGATCTCAGCAGCAGACTGAACCAAGTAACTGTGCTTAACAATTCCCGCAGTGATCCCAATAATTGGAGCTTCTTGGAATGCGTCGGTTCCCATAACACTTGTTGAAACTTGTCCTGTTATAACAACGAGCGGAACACTGTCGAGATAAGCATCAGCAATAGGAGTGATTGCATTTGTTGCTCCAGGGCCTGAAGTGATCATGAGCACGCCAGGCTTGCCAGTTACGAGGGCGTAACCTTCTGCCATGTGACCGCCACCTTGTTCGTGACGTACTAATACGTGGCGAATGGAAGACTCGAGCAATGCATCGTATGTAGGCAAAATTGCGCCACCGGGATAGCCAAACATCACATCGACGCCAGCTTGCTCGAGGCTCTTAATTAATGCTTGTGCACCTGTAAGTTGCATAATTCTTTCCTTCGCTTACTAAATAAAAAATGGCCTCCCGTTTTTGGGAGGCCGGTTATCTGCGTAGACGCGTGATTACCGGCTGATCAGCCTGTCACCACCACGAGCACGAAAATAGAAGTCATACATCAATCTTGCCACAGCCCAGAGCCCATGGCAAGAGAAAATTCCAGTCTTTTGCTGGAAGGGCTAAAAGATTGACTTTGTGCCTCAGTAGACTTAAGCAATGACCGAACAGCCAGAATCAGCAACAAAAGTAAGCGTTCGAGGAGTTTCGAACCCTGGTCGCGATGTTCAACGCGTCGGCACGGCCAAGTTTCTGGGTGAAGACGTAGCCAATATCCATGGACCTGTTTGGGCGGTTCTTGGCAACCTTGGCGACAGCCAGTGCTACCTAGGGGTTCACGAAAAAGTTGCTGCAGTACAGACAGCAATGTCAAAGCGCATCGAAAGCAACCAGAGCGGCAATCGACTTATCTCCCCCGCGTTCACTGTTGGTGTTTCAGACGGACAACTAAACGGAACTCCACAAATGCGGTTCTCGCTCATTGGTCGAGAGCTAGTCAATGACGCTGCTTCATCACATCTCGCCGCAAACCAGGTTCAAGGTTTCATTGCTGTTGTCGCTTGCGACAAACCACCCGTTGGAACAGTCGCTGCACTTCTAGAACATAATGTTCCTTCAGTCATTCTTTCCGATGGATCAATTAAGCCTGGTGTTCGCCCGAGTACCGGGGAACGTATTGACCTCGTTACTGCATTCCAGTTCGCAACCGACCCAGACGAAGAAGCTCGTAACGAGGTAACTCTCAATGCATGTCCTGGTCAAGGAAGTTGTGGCGGTATGTTCACGTACAACACCATGCAGACCTTCATTGGTGTTCTTGGACTCGAGCCACTTCACATGATCGCACCGTCATCTGACGACCCACGTCGTGTTAACCAGTTCCCAGAAGAGCTTGTTGACTGCCTCGTAAAAATGACCAGTCGCAATATCCGTCCTCGAGACATTGTTACCCCTAGGTCACTGCGTAACGCACTCATTGTCTCAATGGCAATGGGCGGATCAACCAATGTCATGCTGCACAGTGTTGAAATTGCGCGCGCAGCTGGACTCAATCTCTGGAAAGACGTCATTAGCCAAGACGAGTTCAATGAACTATCGCACCGTCTTCCCGTGATTGTAAATATGCGCCCCTTTGGCGAGTACTCAATGGTTGATGTTGACGCATCAGGTGGGCTTCCAACAGTGGTTAATGAACTTCTGAAAGCTGGCTTCCTTGATGGCAGCACTCTCACCTGTACTGGCGAAACATTGTCAGAGCAAGTTGCACGCCTGAACCCGCCGGCTGCGGATCATGAAGTGATCTTCTCTGTTGCAAAACCATTCAAAGACACTGGTGGTCTTCGACTACTTCGCGGAAACCTCTGCCCCGATGGTGGTGCAATCTTGAAGCTCGCAGGTGTTGAGAGCGGCATTGTTGACGGCATCTTCACTGGCAAGGCTCGCGTATTTAATGGCGAGCGATCATTAATCACCGCACTTGATGAACACTCAGAAGATTTTTCAGACAACGACATGGTGGTCATCCGGTACGAAGGCCCACGCGGTGCCCCTGGAATGCCCGAAATGCTTGATCCAACTAGCAAGATCACATCGCTTTGCAGAAAGCGCGGGATAACTATTGCGCTGATGACTGACGCGAGATTCTCTGGTGGGTCTGTAGGGCTAGTTATAGGTCACGTCGCCCCAGAAGCACTTCTTGGTGGTCCCATTGCCCTTGTAGAAGATGGCGACACGATCACGGTTGATGTCAACAATGACCGACTTGACTGCCTCGAGCTTTCAAATACAAAGACGCTTAAGAAGCGCACTAAAGCATGGGAAGCACAAGTACGTGCCAATGGTGGGCTTCACCCAGAAGTATCCAAGGTCACGCACCGAATGCTAAAGAGAATGCGCTCTAGTGCACTTCCAGCACTGCTCGGTGGCGGAATGAGCGAGCTTTAAGAAAGCTGCGGAACATTTGGCCAACGGCCAGGTCTGCCAGGCTCAACGAGTAAATCTGTCATTTCGCGACGAAGGTGTTCTTGTCGCCACTGCAGCTGCTGATTAGCTCCGTTGTAGAGCAGCGACGAGTCCGTTGTTGTTGTTCGCCATGAGGGATCAGCAACAAGATCGAAAAGCATCGCAGAGCCATCAGCAAAATGAACGTACGCCCACTCATCAGTCAGTGTTGTGGCTAAGTTCATTTTCGACAACGCTCGGTCATACGGCCAAGGAGTTGTAGCGCCTGGAATAAAGAATGCTCGGAAGTCCCATTCATAGTGAGCACTGGTTCGCCATGGAACGTCCTCACCGTTAAGCAGTGGCGTCAGCACTCGCCCATCACATTGAGCGGGGACTTCAACACCCATGGCTTCAGCAAGAGTTGGCATGATATCCACATTCTCAGTGAACTTGTTAATCACTCGACCACCACGTCCGGGGAATTTAGGGTCACGCCATAAGCCCAAGATGTTATAGCTCTCGGGGAAAAAGCCAAGCTTCTCTTTGAGTCCGTGATCACCAAGTTGATCACCATGGTCTGCAGTGACAACGATGATGGTTTCATCCCACTCACCGCGTTCTTCAATGGCAGCAAACACTCGTCCTAATTGCTCATCAACTTCACTAATCATTCCGTAGTACTGAGCGCGCATATCTCTAACCATGTCGCTAGGTGCAGCACTAGCTGGATTCTTTGAACCACCTTTATGTACGTAGTGTCGCTCTTCATACGGAATTGGTTCAATATGTGAAGGAACGTCGTCTGGGTCATACATAGTTGAAAATGTTCCCGCTGCGTTATATGGAGGATGCGGGCGCAGATAACTGAGGTGGGTGAACCAAGAAGATTCTTGCTTGCCTAGCCATTCAATGAACTGATTGGTCAGAAATGTGCTGAGAGACATTTCAACTGGTCGGGCAGATTCATTTCGAAGCACTTCAATGCCATTGTCAACTACGTCGTACCCATTTTCTCGCAAGTACTCAACCCATGGACCTTGATTATCAGGGAGCTGGCAACCAACAGAGAAGCCGTCAAGCACTCCGCTGTAGTGAAGTAGCCGCTCATCATCTTTGCCACTTGCCGACCATGGATCAATCGCTTGATCGGTGTATCCAAATAGCACTGGGTCGAAGCCCGCGCGTCGAGCAAGTTTTGCCACGTTGTCAAAACAGTTCGAAAGTGGCGTTCCATTTGCAACAACTCGATTATTCATTTGATATGTACCGGTGTAGAGGGCGGCTCGTCCAGGTGAACATGGTGCTGACTGAGAATAATGCTTAGAGAATCTCACACCTTCACTAGCAAGTCTGTCGAGATTTGGTGTCTTTACAATCGGGTGACCCGCGCAACTCATAGAGTCCGCACGGAACTGATCAAGCGTGATGAAGAGAACGTTCATGTACGAACTAAACCAATCATTAGATCTCGATACTGCTCAAGTTGTGGGCAGTCCACGTCCATTTCTTTTGCCTGGTCGTCCCAGCTTCGAAGATCGAGTGCTCGTTGAAATCCAGGGTGCTGTTCGAACCGACGACATTCCTCTTCACTCAGTAGTCCTCCCTGTGCCTTCAACGTTGCCTTAGAAGTATCGCTTAACCCATCGTGGTACGAAGGCTCTACAGTGCACCGCCAACGCTTTGCAGTGACGTGCAGTGAGACAGGTTGTGAAACTTTAGGACCAAAAAGTGGCGAAAGTAATCTTGCTCCAACTGCTTCATGGTCATCGTCATCTACTTCCAAATCGAATCGTTCATTGCCCTGAACGTCTGCAACTAAATGTCCAATGTCGTGTAACAGGGATGCAATGACTAGCTCATCATCCGCGCCTGCTTTTCGCGCCAAATGGGCACACTGCAGTGAATGCTCGAGTGACGTAACTCGTTCACCATAGGCCTCATTTCCTTTTGATTCGTACAGTGCGAAAATGTCATCGATGGATAAAATAATTGTCATACGGGTCTCCCTTCGAAGTCACCAATAAGCGAAAGACGCACACCGTCGAAGTCACTAGGGTTTTCAAACGCTTTTAGCTTTGCTTCGTAGTACTTCTCTCTTAGCCGCCCCTCGCTTGCTCCGTTATACGTTGGGTAGAGCGCTCGACGATCTCGCTTCGAATTATTTGAACCGCTACGATGAGGTGTGAGTGCATGGAAAAACAATGTTTGCCCTGCACGAAGTGGCATTGGTTGCCAGTTCATGTCGTTCACCTCGGCAGTAGTGAGACATCCACGGTCGTCTTGTTCGAGCAAAACTTGATGTCGCGCACTTACAACGTCGAGACATCCATTCTCAATTGTCGAGTCATCAACCGCAATCATCACTGAGAGCACTTGTTCAACGAAGGGATACGCAGGTTTGTCTTGATGAGGTCGAAACCCAGCGCCACCGATAAGTTTGTAATTCACCTTTTCTTTGTAAAGAAATGCTTCTTCGCCAAGCAACTCTCCAGCGATTTCTGCCACTTTGCTTGATTGAAGTAAATGGTCTAGAACGGGAGAAAATGGAACAAAGTTTTCTGTTCGAGCAAGCTTCGCACCAAAATCAGTCATTTCATGATGGTGAAGTACTTCAGGATTTGTCAGTGCTGCAACGAGGTCAACTTCAGACTGCAGTTCTTCGACGCTGATAGGAAGAACATCATCGCAAAGCAACCAACCGTTAAGTAAGTAGTGCTCACGCTGTTCAGCAGTTAAGTAACTCATGTGCTCATTCTACAAAGCAATAATGAACAAACCGCAACAAAATCGTGAATGATCATTAAGACTTCTTTTACCGCTTGCCTTCATGTTTCTGAAACTGAAGCGGAAGGTGCATCACCTTTGACTGCTCATGAAAATGGAACTTACAAGCGCGGCCCTCATTAACGGTTTGATGGCGCTTCTGGCAGTAACTGCATCGGTATGACACTTCATCATCTTAAGGACGAGTGACTCGAAGAGATCCGAGACACATTTCGTCTGATGATCCGTCACCCCAGGTGACGTAACGCCATGGCAACTGTTGAAGCTGTGGAATGAGTAAGTGAAGACCTGGGTTGTAGGTGCAGACAATTCGAACCACATCACCGGGCTTAAGCGGAACAGGCTTCTTTAGTGTGACTGGTGCCTGGTTATCAAAGTCATATGGATTGCTATCGAGTAGAAGTTGCTCACTCGCCTTACCTGGATTCAATATGAGTTGCAAACGAGTGCCCAGTAGGTGCATA
>CAIJWX010000128.1:0-13287 GCA_903824535.1 uncultured Actinomycetes bacterium
GAAGGTGGCGTGACTCGAATTCTCACTGAGCGCCTCGACTGGGTAACTGAAGTTATTGGTGGCGTTGATGAAAGTGTTGACCCAGAAGACTCAATGTCGCTGGGTGTTGGTGGTTACGTTCCGCGTTACCGCCAGCTCTAAGTTTTAAAACTACGAGGAGAGTTGTGAGCGCTGAGAAGCGGTCTTCAAAGACCTTTGCCGCATTAGAGGTTCGTAACTTCCGACTCTTTTTCGCCGGACAGATGATTTCAATTTCTGGCACCTGGATGCAGACTGTTGCCCAGAGCTGGCTTGTTCTGCAATTAACTGGATCTTCTGTTGATCTAGGTTTCGCCATTGCCTTGCAATACGTTCCAATGCTGCTGTTCGCTTCATACGGTGGTCTTGTTGCTGACCGTAACAACAAGCGAACAATTCTTTACTGCACCCAGACTGCAGCGGGGCTTTTGGCCTTTGCACTTGGGGTATTGGTGAGCACACACCACGTAACACTGACGGGTGTCTATATCCTTGCCACCTTGCTCGGAGTTTCAAACTTGTTTGATAATCCTGCACGTCAGTCATTCGTTCAAGAAATGGTTGGACGAGAGCACATTGCTAATGCCATCAGTCTTAATAGTGTGCTGATGAACATTGGTCGACTCATTGGTCCAGGAATTGCGGCGGCACTAATTGCGTTCGTGGGCATAGCTCAATGCTTCTACGCAAACGCTTTTTCTTACCTCGGTGTCATCGTTGCGTTATTTATGATGAACGCCGAAGAATTCTCGCCATTAAAAACTGTGACCCGTGAAAAAGGACAGCTTCGCCTCGGTCTCAAGTACGCCTTTACAACGCCAGTACTTCGCGGCGTCTTGATATCTGTTGCAATTGTTGGCACATTTGCGTACAACTTCACCGTGACACTCCCGCTCTTGGCGCACGACACGTTTCATCAAACGACTGCATCGCAGTACGGCATTTTGTTAACTGCCATGGGAGTTGGAGCCGTATTTGGAGGACTCTACGTTGCTCGCAGGTCACGACCTACGCCAAAGCTCATTGCGATCGTCGCTCTGGGATTTGGTATTTCGATGTCCATAGTTGCTCTGTCACCGAATGCAGTATTTGCGACAGTCCTGCTTATCCCAACCGGCTTTTTCTCAATTGCATTTATTTCAACGTCCAACGCAACGCTGCAACTCAATTCCAGCCAAGAAATGCGCGGGCGAGTGATGAGTCTCTACGTGACTGGGTTTCTTGGTACAACGCCAATTGGCGCACCGCTTATTGGTTGGATCATTTCGCTAACAAACCCACGAGTTGGAATACTCGTGGGTTCGTTACTAACTATTTCAACTGGTATTTGGCTTGCCTTATCGCTTCGCGGTAAAGCAACTGCACAAACTATTTAAGCGTTTTGTGGCTTTGGTTCCTTTGGAAGACCTAAAGCACGCTCACCAATGATGTTGCGCTGAATTTCTGCAGTTCCACCCCAGATTGTTTCTGATCGTGAGAAGAAGAATCCTGCCTGAAGTTCTGAAACTGGGTAGTCCTCACGTCCTCGACGCACACCCGTAAGGGCACCGCCTTCAGATCCACCGTTACCGGTAAGGATTTGTCCTTCCATTCCAAGAATGTCAACTGCGAGGTTCATTGTTGAACGGTGCATTTCTGACCAGAACATCTTGTTACACGCACCGAGCAAAGCTGAGTTGTGTGTTCCCTGAAGTCCGTCAGTGAGTGAACGATATCCATTGATCTGCATGATCTTGACGCTCTGCCATGCCTTTATGAGGTTGTCTCGAACAATCTTGTCGTCATTCTTCTTTACGCGCTTGGTTTCCTTGACAATGTGTTCCCATTCCTTCAAGAAACGACGGTAACCAGTTGTTGAAGATGCTCCACGCTCGAAACCAAGTGTGGTCATTGCAACTTTCCAACCGTTATTTACGCCACCAACAACGTTGCCCTTAGGGCAACGTGCGTCGGTAAAGAACACTTCGTTGAATTCTGCTGAGCCGTCAACCTGAATGATTGGCCGAACCTCAACACCAGGCTGGTGCATTGGAACAAGGAGGTAGCTAATACCAGCGTGCTGCGGAGCAGTTGGGTCAGTGCGAACCATGAGGAAGACATAGTCAGCGTGCTGAGCAAGAGTGGTCCATACTTTTTGACCATTGATGACCCACTCGTCACCGTCGAGCACGGCTGTGGTCTTGAGGCTTGCGAGGTCTGATCCAGAGTTTGGCTCAGAGAACCCTTGGCACCAAGAAATTTTTCCACCCAAGATGCCAGGAATAAATTCTTGCTTCTGCTCTTCGGTTCCCCACTGAAGAATTGTTGGTCCAACAAGAGTGTCACCAAAGAAGTCAGCGCGCATTGGTGCTTCTGCACGTGCGAACTCTTCGTTGAGTACAACTTGCTCGATAAGAGATAGTCCCTTGCCGCCGTATTCTTGTGGCCAGCCTGCGCAGATCCATCCACCTTCGAAAAGCTTCGCGGTCCAACCTGCGTTGAATGCTGCTCGTTCTTCTGCGGACATTTTGAATCCGGGTTCGAACCATCCCTTAGGGAGATTCGCTTCTAGCCACGACCTAACTTCGGCGCGGAATGCTTCTGATTCTTGAGGGTATGTGAGATCCATGAAGGGCACTATAGCCCTGTTTTTATAGGGGTTACTGACGAGTTTGTGTCTGCCTGAAAATTAGGGGAGAATGGATAACTTCGCCGAACCGAAAGTAGTAATTCTTGCCACGTCCTATGCGTCAAATGATCGCCGAGACCAAAGCCTCATGGGCCCTCTCTAAGGCCACCACAATCCCTGGTCGGATCGAGCCACGTCCGGCGGAACCCGGTAAGCACCGTGTTGCCTTTCTTATCTACCGCGGTAATCCGCAGTGTGGTGGACAGGGTGTCTACACACGCCACCTAACTCGTGAACTTGTTCGTCTTGGCCACAGCGTGGAAGTTTTCTCTGGACCTCCATGGCCAGAACTTGACGAAGGCGTTGGCTTCACACCTGTTCGTGGACTTGATCTTTACCGAAATCCAGATCCATTTCGCATTCCTGCCATGAGCGAGTTCACTTCACTCGCTGACCTTGCAGAATTTGCGGTTATGTGTACTGGTGGATTCGGTGAGCCACTCGCGTACTCACTTCGTATTAAGAAAATCTTGAAGAAGCGTCGTGCTGACTTTGACATCATTCATGACAACCAGTGCATTGGAACTGGCATCATGGGTCTGCATAAAGCTGGATGGCCATTACTTGAAACTTTGCACCACCCAATCACGGTCGACCGATCTATTGCTCTTGATCACGCCGAAGGCATGTGGAAGCGCTACACAACTAGACGTTGGTTCGGGTTCCTTCGCATGCAGGTTCGAACTGTTAAGCGACTTCCTGCAGTGCTTACGGTGTCTCATAACTCCAAGAAAGACATCAACGCACAGATGAAGGTGCCACTCGAGCGCCTAACTGTTGTTCCTGTAGGCGTTGATCACACAGTCTTTAAGCCGTATGCCGATGTAGTGAAGAAGAAGGGTCGCCTAATGGTGACTACCAGTAGCGATGTTCCTATGAAGGGGCTCGTTCCACTTCTTGAAGCCGTAGCAAAACTTCGCACGGAGCGCGACATTGACCTCATTGTTATTGGTAAGCCAAAGGCGAAGGGTCGCGTTCAAGAAACTATGGACCGACTCGGACTCAATGACATAGTGACGACTATTTCAGGTGTTACTGATGAAGAACTCGCTCGACTCTACGGAGAAGCTGAAGTTGCAGTGGTGCCAAGTCTTTACGAAGGATTCTCACTTCCAGCGATTGAAGCAATGAGCTGTGCCGTTCCGGTAATTGCAACGACTGGTGGAGCACTTCCTGAAGTAGTTGGAATAAGCGGCGAAACAGGAATCCTTGTTGAGCCAAATAACCCAGAAGCACTTGTCACTGCAATTCGTGATCTTCTCGATGACGCACCACTACGCACGAAGCTCGGCGATGCTGGGCGAGTGCGAGTAATGGAGCGCTTCACGTGGGAAGTAACCGCACGTGGAACAGCAGCTTGCTACGACGCAATTCTTAACAACACACCCCTACCAGCCTCGATGGACTTTGACTAATGCTTACTGCTAACTACGACATTCTCGGACTTACGTCTGGCGACAAGATTCTTGACCTCGGTTGCGGATTCGGTCGTCACGCCTTTGAAGCCGCTCGCAGAGGGGCCAATGTTGTGGCTCTTGATGCAGGTCGCGACGAAGTTGAAGGCGTTGCTGCAACTTTCGCTGCCATGGTTGAAGCAGGCGAACTTTCAACTGAGAACTTGCATGTTGCTGCCGTGCAGGGAGACGCGCTTGCAATTCCATTCCCAGATGGAACATTCGACCGAGTTATTTGCTCCGAAGTTCTTGAGCACATCCCAAACGACGTTGGCGCAATGCGTGAACTCGCGCGAGTTCTTCGCCCTGGTGGAACAATGGCGATCACTGTTCCACGATTCGGACCTGAACTTATTAACTGGGCGCTGTCGGACGCGTATCACAACGTTCCTGGTGGACACATTCGCATCTTTAGGAAGTCACAGATTCAGAAGCGACTTACATCAGTTGGAATGCAGGTGACTAGTCATCACTACGCCCACGGACTTCACAGCCCGTACTGGTGGCTTAAGTGTTTGGTCGGTACTAAGAATGACCAGAACTGGTTCGTTCGCCAGTACCACAAGCTTCTTGTGTGGGACATCATGAAGGCTCCACGCACCACGCGCTACATGGAAAAAGTTCTAGCTCCACTAATGGGTAAGTCCATCATTATTTACTTGGAAAAGCCTCTTTAATCATGTCTATTGCCTCACAGCACATGTCGGGTGTTCCGGGCATCCTTACCTCTGAACAGATTGCTCAGACTGCGCATCAGCTCAGCACGCTGCAGTTGCCAAGTGGTCAGATTCCATGGTTCGTTGGCGGTCACTGTGACCCATGGAACCACGTTGAAGCAGCAATGGCACTCACCGTAACGGGTTATGAGGAGCAGGCTCGTGCTGCGTACAAATGGCTAAGCGATATGCAGCTTAAAGACGGCAGTTGGTTCAACTACTACGTAGGTGCACACGTCAAAGATTCCAGACTTGACACAAATGTCTGCGCATACATCGCTGCAGGTGTCTATCACTACCTACTCGTAACTGAAGATGTCGATTTCTGTGCGCAGATGTGGCCAACAGTTGAGTCAGCAATTGATTTTGTACTTCGCTGGCAGTTAGGTGACGGAACAATTCGTTGGTCACTCGACTCACTTGGACATCCAGAATCGTATGCACTGCTTACTGGTTCTTCATCCATCTTCCATTCACTGCGCTGCGCGGTGGCGCTCGGTGAACGACTTGGGTACTCAAAGCCAGCGTGGGAGCTCGCAGCAGGGCGCCTCGGTCACGTAGTTGCTCATCACCCTGGAGCATTCGCACCTAAGAATGAATTCGCTATGGACTGGTACTACCCGATCTTTAGTGGTGCGTTGCATGGAGCCGCCGGAGAAAAGCGAATCAAAGATGGCTGGGAACGTCACGTAATGGATGACTTCGGTGTTCGTTGCGTGTCAACAAATGACTGGGTCACTGCTGCTGAGACTGCAGAATGTGTTCTATCGCTAGATGCGCTTGGGCTTACGACTCAGGCGCTTGATCTGTTCTCATGTACTTCTCGCCACCGCCGTGAAGATGGTGCGTACTGGACCGGCATTTCATACCCTGACGCAGTTACATTCCCTCACGCTGAAACTTCAAGCTACACCTCAGGCGCAATTATTTTGGCTGCAGATGCGCTCAGTTCTTCTTCACCAGCCGCAGGGCTATTTCGTCACGAAGTCTTAGGCGAGCCGCTTGATCTACCTGAGCCAGGTTGTCGACTTAATTAACTCGACGCAGTACGCGAAGTGAACCTTCGTCACCGATCTCTTCGAATTTTTTACTCTCAAGTGCCGCCAGATAAATCTCATACGGTGGACGGCCACCGTCTGCAGGATTTGGAAAGACGTCATGAATCAGCAGTAAGCCACCAATAACAATCTTTGGCGTCCAAGCTTCATAGTCAGCCCACGCAACTTCTTTTCCGTGACCGCCATCGATAAAGAGAACGTCGAGTGGTTGCGCGAAATGTTTTGCAACAACTATTGATGGACCAACTAGCCCAACGACTGTTGCTTCAAGTTTGGCGTCAGCGATTGTTCGCTGCCACGTGGGGAGAGTATTGAGTCGTCCGTCTACCTGATCTACGAGCGTTTGATCGAAGTGCTCCCAGCCGGCTTGGTTTTCTTCACTTCCGTGGTGGTGATCAAGCGAATACAGCACAGCGCCTGTTTCTTCAGCGGCACTTCCAATAAAGACTGCTGATTTTCCGCACCAAGCTCCAACCTCGAGCCACGTTCCACCGGAGTTCTTTTGTCCATGGGAACGGGTGTATTCGTGCAGTGCCAAACCCTCATTAGTCGGCATGAATCCCTTTACGCCTTCGGCGAAAGCTAGGAGTTCTGATCGACGACTCATTTAGTAATTAGCTGGAACACGGAGTAAATTCCAAGACCGGCAAAGACGATTCCACCGGCATAGCGAATCTTTTGAAGTGAGAATTTTTTAACAAGGAACTGTCCACCGTACACACCAACTATTTCAACGAGAATTAGACCAATTGAAGATGCAAAGAACACTGCAATTGGCAGGTGAGTCTTTGCAGTTAAGTTCGCCGCCTGAATTTGTGTGATGTCACCAAACTCACCAACAAAAATCACGCTGAAAGCTACAGTTAATTCTTTCCACCAAGTTGATGACTTTTCAGCCGAACCTTCTTCTTCACCTTTTTCAAGTTCGACTTTTTCTGGAACGAAAAGCAAGTACGCAGCACCACCTAAAAACAAAATAGCGATAACTATCTCTTTAATCGTTGTAGGAAACGTTGCAATGAGTTGTCCAGCAGCACAGGCGATGCCCATATGAATTACTAGTGCGAGGCTTGCACCGATCAGAACAGGGATCGGTCGAGCCTTCGTGGCCATCACAATTATTGCTATGAATGATTTATCTGGTAACTCAATTATAAAAAAGAGTCCAATAATGAATATGAAGTAGCCGATGCTCACTCAAACAGCCTAGAACTGTGCGCGCATCGCTTTTGCGAAGGTAACGCCAACGTACATGCGCTCAATTTCCTGGTCAATCGTCTTTTGACGACCAGAGAGTGCGTGCTCATTGTGGAATTTTTCAACTTCACGTGAGAAGTTCTCATCAGTTGTGAAGGTTGAAATACCAGTTCCAAGACGTGCGTGTGCGTTTGGTGGGAAGCGGTCCATTGCGTCGTCCCATCGCTTTGCAATTACCTTCCAGACAGCAGGCCCAGAGACTCTATTGCGACTGTAGAAGCCAAGCATCATTCCACCGTCTTGGTTGCGGAATGTTGAGTAACACATTTCAGTAGCACGAAGCAGCAATGCTTCGTCGGTGAAGAATCCGAGCGCCATACGGTAGTTATTTTCATCCTGAGGTGTTGCAGCGTTCTGACAACGCTTCCAGAATTCATCAAAGTCAGCTGCTTGGTTTTGCTCAGCAACGACTCGAAGCACAGAAACCATGATGTCACCGTCAATGTTTCCTGCGTCAAATCGCTTGCGAGCTTCAGCAATTACGGTTGCATCCTTTGCGATGCTGCCCAAAATAACTACGGTGAGCCCACGCAATTTTCCATCAAACGTATCTTCGTTTGGCTTTGGGTCCCATCCAAGCTTTGAAAGTAGGGGTGCGAAGAGTTCACTCGCGATCTTCGCAATCTTTGGCTGTTGGTCAGCTGGAAGTGCACGGTTCACACCTTCAATCGCAGCAGCAATAGTTTCTAGCGACGCAACTTCACTGAATGGTGCAGCACTACGAGCGAGTTCTTCAAAACTGGCCCAAGTGATTTGTCCTGCGAACAAGGCAGCCCAAGCATCAAGGATGATGTTGGCACGTTCAATTTTTTGCAAGTCACCAAAACGTGCAGCGAGCGCCGAGGATTCAGTTGCTCCGTAGCGAGTACGAAATACGCCAGATGCTCCAGCATTAACAACAACTGGTGCGGCGTCACTGACGGTCACTGGCTTGTCGCTCAGCAAATTACGAGTCACGACACTTGAATCGATTGATCTCGTGAGAACAGGAACGAGCCACTGCTTACCGATTTCACTCTTAGGCGATGTTGGTGTGGATACTGGGCTTCCATAGGCAAATGGCTTTTGGGTTAGTTGTCCATTCTCAAGTGTCACCATTGGGTGACCACCTTGCAAGATGAAGGTATTCATGATGTCGCGTACTGGCTGACCAGATTCTTCTTCTAATGCGTCCCAGAGGTCAGTAGTAACAGTGTTCTTGTAGCTGTGTTTCTTCAAGTAGCGACGAATTCCGTTTCGGTACGTCTCTTCACCGAGGAACTGCTGCAGCATTCGAAGAACGCCGCCACCTTTTTCGTAGGTGAGAACGTCGAACATTCCCTGCGTGTCGTCAGGTGAAATTACTTCATATTCAATTGGTCGAGTTGAGTGAAGTTCGTCAACCTTCATTGCCATTTCACGGTCAATAACTGCAAACCATGTCCAGATGTCCCATTCAGGTCGAAAGTCATCCATCGCGAGTGTCGCGCAGAATGTGGCGAATGCTTCGTTGAGCCAAATTCCTTCCCACCATTCCATGGTGACAAGGTCACCAAACCACATGTGAGCAATTTCGTGTGCAACAACTTCAGCCACGCGCTGTACGGCACTTAGCCCAGCAACCTTTGGGTCAACGAGAAGTGCTGTTTCACGGTACGTAACGAGTCCGAGGTTTTCCATTGCACCATTTGCGAAGTCTGGGATTGCAATCATGTCGAGCTTCTCGCCAGGGTAGGCAATGTCGAAGTATGAAGAGAAGAATCGAAGCGCATGGGTACCAGCTTCCATTGCGAGGTCAGTTAGGTGTCCTTTACCAATTGGATAGATAACTCGAAGTGGCACACCATCAACATCAACCGCTTCAGTTGATTCAAATGGCCCGACACAGAATGCAACGAGGTAGGTAGACATCACCATGGTTGGTGAGTAGCTGACAGTCCTTTGACCGTTTCCAAGATCTGTGTTTGAAATCTCTGGATTGTTTGAATACGCAGCGAGGTGTGAAGGAACTGTGAGGTTCACTTGGTAGGTCGCCTTAAATGCAGGTTCATCCCAACAAGGGAATCCCTGTCTGGCGTATGAGTGTTCGAACTGAGTTGTTGCAATGCGGTGCTCGGTGCCACTCGCGTCGGTGAACTTTGAGAGGTAGAAACCGTGAAGGTTGTCATTGAGGATCCCGGTGAAGGCAATTTCAATGACTGCTGGACCAGTTGGGAGCGCGCTTTCGAAGCTAAATGTTGCTGTTTCGTACGTGTCATTGAGGCTTAGGTTTGTTGAACGAAGTGACGTTGAGCCAGAAGTTACGGTCGCATCTCCCATTTCGAGGGCCTTTACGTTCAAAGTAAAGGCAGTATTGGATTCTTTTACGTCAACATCTATCTCAACTCGACCAGAAAAGGTTGCTGATTCGAGGTCAGGAGTGATGAATATTCGGTAGGCCGAAGGAACTACAGATCGGTCAAGACGATAAGGATTCTTATTTGTACTCATAGTCAACCACCCTAGGGGAAAATCTTCTACGCTCGCTAGGTGACAAATTCTCAAACGCCTGTATCGCTTCGCAAAAAGCCTGGTCCAAATCGCCTTGCGGTTACTGGAATAGGCAACGCAATGCTCGACATAATTTCACGTGACTCTGCCGAGGCGTACGCCAAGCTTGGCTTCATTAAAGCGTCAATGAATTTGGTTGACGTTGACCAACTCGACACGATTTATAACGCAATGGGACCAACAACTCAAATGAGTGGTGGATCAGTTGCAAATTCAATTGCCGGTGTTGCAAATCTTGGTGGCACGTGCGGGTTCATTGGAAAAGTTGCGAATGATGAATTCGGCGAGCGTTTTCAACATGACCTTCGAACACTTGGCGCAGAACTAGACGTTGCTATTGCGAAACCAGATGAAGGAGCTACTGGTCGCTGTCACGTATTCATTACTGATGATGCACAGCGCACAATGGCTACATACTTAGGCGCTGGAAATCAGCTGCGCCCTGACGATATTCAAGAAAATCTCATCGCACGATCAGAGATTACGTATGTTGAGGGTTACTTGTTTGACCTGCCACCAGCGAAAGAAGCAATTAAAAAAGTTGTTACTTTTGCGCATGAACATGATTCAATGGTCGCACTCTCACTTTCTGACAGTTTTTGCGTTGATCGTCACCGCCGTGACTTTCTAGAGCTCATCACCAACGATGTTGACCTGCTGCTTTGCAACAAAGACGAGATTCTCTCTCTTTTCCAAGTCGAAACTCTTGAAGAGGCATACGAGCGCATAGACGAGCTCGGAATTCTCACTGTAGTTACTCGCGGGCCACAGGGTGCCGACGTACTTTCATTTTCTGAAGTCATCACAGTTCCGGCTGCAGAAGTTGAACACGTCATTGATCAAAATGGCGCGGGGGACATGTTCGCTGCTGGATTCCTTTACGGGATGGCGCTTGGATGCGATCCAGTCGAAGCGGCGCAGCTTGGTTCTCTCTGTGCGGGAGAAATTATTCAACACCTGGGCGCACGTCCAGAAGTTGATTTAGAAGAACTAGCTATTGAGGCTGGACTTCTCTAATTTTTAGAGTCCGAGTTTGTCGAGCTCGGTATCTATTTCACGGGTTCGGACTGTTTCCCATTTAACCCACATCACAACGAGTGGAATACACGCAAGGAGCATGAGACCGTCTCCACCAATCCACATGATTGATCCACCAAGCTTGACGTTGTCAAGAATTGATGCCGGAGTCGATCCCATTGGAGCCATTTGGGCATAACCAGGAAAAGGATTCTTCACCGACATGATCAGTGCGAGCCCCGTGAAGGTGTCTACCGGTACTGCTGCCATTACGTAGACCAGTCGAAGTCCCGGATGCAGCTTTAGTCCTTGCTCGAGACCGAAGGCAACTCTAAAGAATAAGTATCCAATGACAAGAAAACTGATTTGCTCGAAGTGATGCACATACGAGTGCGCCATCATCAGATCAAAAAGTCCCGTGAGGTGCGTCATAGGGATGAACACCAAATACGCCACGAAGCCAACGAGTGGATGCATGACAATGCGCATGAAACGTCCATTTATGAAATTCTGTAACCACACTGGGCCAACTAATGACGCAAGATCGAGTGGACGCGCGCAGGCAAACAGAGGAGCTGCGACCATGATGAGCAGCAGATGCTGAACCATATGGGCGCTGAAGTACTGCATGTCGAAGTAACCAATAACGCTCTGTGTCGCTAGAAAAGTGATTACGAGCCCAGAGAAGAAAAACAAACTCGGAGCTAATGGCCAGTTCTTCGCTTTGCGAGCACCGAGCGCATAAATGGCACCCGCACTTATGAGCAAGATATTTGCCAGAATGCCAAAGTGCCAGTAATTCAAATGGCTCCAAGAGAATTGGTTCATCTGCATGTTTGGCACTCATTCATCCTAGGGCTGGGTTAGGAAATCTTGTTTCTCTAGGTAGGATTAGAACATGAAGTCAAAGTATTTAACTAAGCAGGCCATTGTTCTGCATGTTTGCCTAGTTGCATGGTTAGCAATGTGCGCTTCTGCTGCGTTTTGGCAGGCTGGTCGCGCGCTCCAAGGTAATTCGCTGAGCTTTCTGTACACAATTGAATGGCCATGTTTCGCAGTTCTTGGAATATTCGGATGGTGGGCACTCTTGAATCAGGAAAAAGTTACTGAGCATCAAGAAAAAGCTCGACGCGACTTCGAAGAGAAGCAACGCGCGCTAGCTCAGGCTGCTCGTGCTGCAGAATCTGCTTCAGAAGATCCACAGATGGCTGCCTATAACAATCACCTCGAAACCATTGCCACGACTCCTAAAAAGAAACTGTTTGGACACTAAATGTTAAAAAGCTTTAATCGCTACCGAATTATGTCGTTCATTACTGGAACGACACTTCTCACACTTTGTGCAACATTGATTTTGCACAAAGTAGACGCCACCGCATGGCACCACATCAAGTGGTTTGTGAGTCTTGTTGGAGTAGGTCACGGAATTGTTTTGTATCCGATTTACCTTGTGGCTTCTTTTAATTTGGCTCTAAAAGCCAAGCTTCATGTTGGATACATTGCTCTCATGCTGCTTTCAGGATTTGTCCCGGGGCTGGCTTTCTATATGGAATATCGAATGGAAAAGAAGTTGTTTCCACAAGGTCGCGCCAACGCGTGAGTAGCTCTTGGCTCGAGCGCAGAGTTATTTCTTTTGCGCATCAGGGCGGATCTTTTGAAGGTCCCTCTTCAACAATCTCGGCAATTGCTAACGCTCTAAAAAATGGTGCCACCGCGGTTGAGCTTGACGTGCATGCAACCAAAGACCGAAAGATCGTGGTTTGTCACGACGAAACTGTTGACCGCACCACAAATCATCAAGGAAGCATCGCGAATTTCACACTCGCAGAAATTCGCGAAATGGATAATGCGTATTGGTGGATTGCGGGCGAAGCGGTTTCTCCGGGTCACAGTGATAATGAATACATTCACCGTGGCAAAGCACCGCAGGATAGAAACTTTGGTATTGCAACTCTAGAAGAAGTAAGCGAAGCATTTCCTGGCGTGCTTCTGAACATGGACATCAAGCAAACAACCCCAGATGTTGAACCCTATGAGGAACTCCTTTACAAAGAACTTCAGCGACTTGGTCGAACTACTTCAGTAATTGTGGCTTCATTCCATGATGACGCCATTCAGAAGTTCAGGTCTATTGCGCCTGAGGTGGCGACGTCGGCAGCAACAAATGAAACTTCGGCATTCTTTTTCTCAATGCTTGAAGGCGGCGAGCTAAAAGTTCCACCAGTTTGTTCTTTTCAAGTACCTGAATCATTTGGAGACATAACGGTCGTAAACGAACAGTTTGTTGAGAGCGCACACAAATCAGGAGTGGCAGTCCACGTTTGGACGATTAATGACGTTGCGTCAATGACGAGACTGGTGGATCTAGGGGTAGATGGCGTAATAACCGACACGCCAACACCACTCAGTGCCCTCTTAAAAGAGCGAAACTGCGCGTGGGACGGGAAACTGTAAGGGTACGGCTTTAGCCGCGACCGCAGTTCGGCTTCTTGCCGTGGTTAGCCTTTTTCTTGGCTCGTAGCTTGCGCTTGTTAGTCCGCTTTGACATAGGTGACAATGTTAGTAGGTAA
>CAIJWX010000129.1:0-3041 GCA_903824535.1 uncultured Actinomycetes bacterium
ACACCTCTACGTTGCAAAGCATGAAGAATGTCCTGCTCCCATTGGTAAGTTACGTCTCCAGGCATTGGCCCTCGCACTTCAAGAACTTCCCAACCAGCGCCTAGGTGTTGCAAGGCCCCAAGTTGTTGACGAGTGGCGCCGCCGTCACGCCGACTTTCCTGAACCAATAGCGACATTGAAGACAGCCCTCATCTGGGACTGGAAAGAAGTTCAACACTGGGCGCGGGACTCCGGCCGAATCTAGGCGGCTATTTCACTGGCTAACGAGCCAGCAATTTTCTTTGCTATTTCATCTCGCTTGATTAGCGAGTGCTCTAACTGATCGCACAATGTCATCAATTGAGCAACCTTGGAAACAATTCTTTTTTGCTCAAGTGCCGGAGGGAGAGGGAGTTCTGCATCTTTGATTTGTTTAGTAGACAGATTCTTGATGCCAGATCCTGCGGACATTTCTAAGAATGAATTCTCTAACGTTTGTAGCACAATCGCCAAATAGCTCTTGTCGACACTATGTGGGACAAACTTTCCAACTCGTTGATTCAACAAGAAAGTTTTATCAGTCAAATTGAAACAGGGCTTTCCGATTGAACCGCTCATACCAATTACCAAATCTCCAGGGGAGACGCGTAAGTTCTCATCAAGAATCGTGCGGTATTTTTCCGGAACTCGCTTCATTCCCTGAACAGCGATCTGACCGAGCTTCAGGTCGCTCATACGAACAATTCCAATTCCATCTTCACTGTATTCTTCGCTCTTAAAAGCAAAACCGTTTACAAATTCGGTAACTGTAGAAATTTTCACCCATCTCCACGAGTTCGGCAACTCAAATTTACCATTCACCGTTACAGCCTCAAGTAACTTTTCATTAGCGATTTGTGGCACTAATTTCCCGCGTACAGCAAGGCCCAGAATCAATGCGCGGAGTGAAGACAAGCTTTCGGGAGTGTCAGCAATATTTATCCAGTTGTCGCTGATTCGCTTCCATGCTGCATTTAATTCATCGGGGGTGGTCGCGGTTGATATTGAATCAATTGCGGACCTACGCGCAGCTGTGCGAATTGAATTGCGCTGAGTTTGTGCGAATTCAAGTTCATCGCAAAGCCCAAAAAGTTCGTTTATCTGGTTAATAACTTCGCTCTGAATTTTCTTCGGTGGTATATCTATTACGAGATGCTTCAACACAGATTGGCTGATGTTCGGCTGTGCGGCACCTTTGCCCATCTTTATCAAGTGAGCCTTGAGTGACTTGATTACCAAGAACATATATTTAGACGAAATCACATCTTCGTCTACGACACAATGTGCAATAGCCTGATTAGTGCAACATTCGATTCCACTAATGGCAGACTTCCCGATTGAAGCGCCGTACATCGCAACGAGTACCGCACCTATTGGAATCATTTTTGTTGAGCTCATCTCCAAGGCTTTTCTGGTAATAAAAGATTCAGTCCTCGTCATGACCGAATTATTGAGGTCCCCAATCACTGCCCAGGGAATAGTCCCATTTTGGTAATACTCCTTGCGTGAAGCAGTCGGAGTTCCACCACTTCCCCATTGACCTAAACGTGCCAATGGAACACGGCTCCAACCTGGAGCTGGCTCAGGCAATGCAGCTGGCAAAGTCCACAGTTTTTCTAGGTCAAGCTTAAGCACTTCATGATTCACTGAGATTGGAGAACAATCTGAATCTCCGCCTTCTGTAAGAAACCTTCCTCCGACAGCTAGGTCAAGAATCAGTTCACGAAGCCGAGCAATACCGCCAGGCGCATTTGCAATAGTTTCAAAGCTGTCAAAGAAAGTCTTTGAGTTCATGTCACTTACCGAGTGATTGTTCGAGGCTGGCCTTCAAACGATTTTGAATTTCAACGGCATTCTTCACAGCTTCTGCATAGGCCGCAAGCAATTCATCAGGATCATCATGTGATTCCGTCGGCGCATTGGGATTCTTTATATCGAGGTTGTAATTCCGCTCAATAATGTCCTTGATGGGCACCTTCCAGGCTTGTTCTGTTTCCTTACGCTTTTCCCACCATGCCTTTTCAGCGTCAAATTCAGCAATGCGCATTGGCTTTGTTTTGTTATAAGCCTTCACACCCTCTGGCAATGGATGCTCGTAGTACCAGATGTGCTTGGTGGGTTCACCTTTAGTGAGAAAGAGCACATTTGTGGAAATGGACGTATATGGCGCAAAGACACTCTTAGGAAGGCGAACAATGGTGTGAAGATTGCACTCTTCCAAGAGTTTCTTCTTAATACGTGTCTTGATGCCTTCACCAAATAGCGTTCCATCAGGCAACACGACTGCTGCGCGACCACCATCTTTGAGCAATTCCATGACCAGGATTAGGAAAAGGTCAGCGGTCTCGCGGGTGCGGAACTCAGCTGGGAAATTGTTCTCAATACCATTCTCCTCGGTGCCGCCAAATGGTGGATTCGTGATGATGATATCGACTTGATCTTTTTTGCCATAGTCGCGAAGGGGTCGGGCAAGTGTGTTGTCGTTAATGATGTTGGATGGCACCTCAATGCCATGAACCATCATGTTGGTGGCACACAAAACATGTGGGAGTGGTTTCTTTTCGACACCCTTAATACTGTTCTTCAATGACTTGAGTTCAGATGGAGTTTTCACTTGCTTCTTCATGTGCTCAAACGCGCAAGTGAGGAATCCGCCCGTTCCACACGCTGGATCGAGAATTACTTCGCCCAACTGTGGGTTCACCATGTCGACTGCAAATTGAGTCACTGCGCGCGGGGTGTAGTACTCACCGGAGTTACCAGCAGCTTGAAGATCGCGAAGAATCTGTTCGTAGATGTCACCAAAGAGGTGGCGAGTTTCAACAGAGTTGTAATCAATGTCTTGATTGATCTTGTTGATGACCTGGCGAAGCAAGGTGCCAGTCTTCATGTAGTTATATGCATCATCAAACACACTGATGAGTAAAACGCCTCGCTCTCGGGCCTGACCAGTGAATGGCGAGAGGTCCAGTTCTTTTAATTGGGGGAATAACTTGTTGTTAATGAAATCTATGAGTTTTTCC
>CAIJWX010000130.1:0-7967 GCA_903824535.1 uncultured Actinomycetes bacterium
ACGGAACTTCTCGGGGTTGACTATCCAATTCTTCAGGCTCCTATGGGATGGATTTCACGTAGCCCACTAGCGAGCGCAGTAAGTAACGCTGGCGCCATGGGCATCATTGAAACGTCATCTGGTGAACTTGATGCCATCAGGGTTGAGATTCAAAAGATGAAGGAGCTCACCAAGAATCCCTTTGCCGTGAATATTGCACAAGCATTCGTTCGTGACCCGGACATTGTTCAGTTCGTTATTGACCAAGGCGTGCAGTTCGTTACAACGTCGGCTGGTGACCCTACAAAGCACACCAAGACATTTAAAGAAGCCGGGCTTACGGTATTTCACGTTGTTCCAACCCTTGCTGCAGCCCTAAAAGCAGTTGATGCTGGCGTTGATGGGCTAATCGTGGAAGGTGGAGAAGGTGGAGGATTCAAGAATCCACGTGACGTCTCGACAATGGTTCTACTCCCACTGGTCTGTTCCAAAGTGAGCGTTCCAGTAATTGCCGCTGGTGGAATTACTGATGGAGTTTCAATGGCGGCTGCCTTCGCGCTTGGAGCCGAAGGAGTTCTCATGGGAACTCGCATGGTTTCATCACTTGAGTCTCCTGTGCACGAGAATTGGAAGAACACCATTGTTAATGGTGCAGAGACTGACACTGTTTTCCTCAACCGCTTCTCACGTCCAGCGCTACGTGCAATTAGAACTGAGCGCACAACACGTCTTGAGCATGAAGACAACGTCTCAATGGCAGAATTCGCGACGATGAAGGATCTTTATTTCGGTGGAGACATGGAAGCATCAGTTGCTCTCAGCGGACAGGTGATGGGCCGCATTGAGTCAATTGCTCCAGTTGCTGAGATCATTGAAAGTACCATGCGCGAATTTCACGCGACTATTAAAAATCTCGCTACGAAGTACTAGCAGCTGTTTTCGCTGGAACTCGCCAAAATAAGGCGGGGATGGCAATAGCGAGGCCGAGCAATGCTCCAAACCAGCAGTCCCCGCTCCATCCGTAACTCGCATAGAGAACTCCAGCAATGTACGAACCAATTGAAGCACCTGCAAAACAGCACACCATGTAGGCACTGTTAATTCGGCTTCGTGCTTCCGGCATTAGTGCATAGATAACTGACTGATTGGTGATTTGGATAGTTTGCATTCCGGCGTCCATAACAATGATTCCAAATGCGAGCCCCGCAAAATTGTGTTGACCGATTCCCAAGATGACAAAAGAGATCATCAGAATTGTGGCTCCAATAATGGTCATGATCTTTGTTCGCTGTTTGTCTGCCTGAGCTCCGGCGGTATTCGCCGCGAGCACTCCGGCGACACCAAAGAGACCGAAGAGGCCAATAACGGCGTTTGAGTACTTAAAGGGTGCAATGGCTAAGTGGAACGAGAGTGGCGTCCATAACGTGCTGTTTGCAGCGAAAATCAGTGTTCCTAGGTAGGCACGCTTCTGAAGAATTCTATTTCTAACAAGGAGCATCAGAGAGCTTGAAACAAGCGTTCTATAGCGCACGTGTGAGCGCACTGGCTCTGAAGGAAGCGAGTAGTGGAGTACAACTGCCATCGCAATCAGCAGTAGCGCTGCACATGCATACACCGCACGCCAACCCCAGGCTTGAGCAATTAGTCCAGCAAATGTTCGAGATAAAAGTACTCCGAGGAGGAGTCCTGTCATGACCTTGCCAATGACGCGTCCGCGTTGCTGCTCAGGCGCAAGGTCGGCTGCAAATGGAATAATCACCTGTCCACCAACAGAAGAAAGACCAATCAGCACTGAGAGAACAACAAAAAAACTAAATGATGAGATAAATGATCCAAGACCAATCATCAGCGCAGCGATTAAAAAGATTCCCACAACAAGCTTGCGTCGAGGAATGATGTCACCTAGTGGCACAACAAATGCGAGTCCAAGTGCGTAACCGGTCTGGGTGCATGTCATTAAAGCGGCTGCAGTAGCGGTGCTGACGTGGAAGTCACCGCGAAGTTGGTGAAGAAGGGGCTGTACGTAGTACAAGTTCATGACAATGATGCATGCACCAAGTGCCATTAAAAAAATCAATGCACTCGAAAGTGGCTTATGTTCTTGCTGAGTGCTCAAGAGTTAGTTTGCTTCGCTCGAGGGGATTGAATACGTCACTTGGGACTTAGCAACCAATTTTGTTTCTCCACGAGAGAAGAGTTCTACATCAACAACGGCGAGTTTTCGTCCAAGCTTCAAGAGGCGACCACGTGCCATCAGGTCGGTAATGTCGGGCTTGCGAAGAAAGTCAATGTGAAGACTTGTAGTTACCGCAAGAAGCACCGGGCCAATTTGCGCCAAGATCGCCATCCACGCCGCGGTATCAGCAAGCATCATCATTGTTGGCCCAGAGATGGTTCCTCCTGGACGCCCATGTCGCTGCGAAGTCGGCAGACAAACCAGCACTGTGTCACCAGAGACTTCTTCAACACGAGGGACTTCTGCGTTTGGAAATGCCATTGCGAGAATGTCTTGTAGCTCAGCTACGGTGAGCGTGGCCATTCTTAGGCGACTTTTTTATACTTTGACGTTGCGAGTGGACCGAGCACTCCAATCGCAATCACCGCGTAAATCAATGTCATCCATGTTGAATTTCCGTGTGGCTGTCCGTTCATAAGTCCACGAACTGCTTTTGCCGCCTGGCTAACTGGCTGGTTGTTTGCAAATACCTGCAGCCAACTAGGCATAGAAGAAACCGGTACGAAGATTGAAGATGCAAACGTGATTGGGAAAATGATTGGAAAGGTCATTGCCTGTGCTGCTTCTGAGTTCGGAGCAGCAAGTCCAATGAAGGCAAAGCCCCATGACAAGCAGTACGAGAAAATAAGCATCAAGAGGCAAGCCTGCATGTATGAAACAAAGCTTCCTGAAGGTCGAAAGCCAACCAAGAATCCAACAACAGTGATCACAACGATTACGAGAATGTTGCGAGCAAGGTCAGCAACAGTTCTTCCGCCGAGCACAGCCATACGAGCCATTGGAAGGGCGCGGAATCGCTCAATGAGGCCCTTTTGGAGGTCTTCTGCAAGTCCAATGGCTGTTCCAACAGCTCCAAAGATTGTGGTCTGCACAAGGATTCCAGGGATTAGGAAATTCACGTACGAATTGCCAGGAGTCTTGATTGCTCCTCCAAAGACGTATCGAAAGAGAACTACGAACATGATTGGTTGAATGATCACGAATACGAGTGTTGAAGGAATGCGAATAACCGCAATGAGGTCACGCTTGGCGATTGTCAATACGTCACTTAGCGACCAGCGCAGTCTGCTCTTTAGGGAAAGTGAGGTGCTCATGCTTGTGCCTTTCGTCCACGGCGCTTTTTAGTTGGCTCGACAGGGGCGTCAGTAACTTCTTCAGCCTTGTGTCCAGTGAGATTAAGAAATACGTCATCAAGACTTGGTTCGCGAAGTTCAAGTCCAGCAAGTGTGATGCCACTTGCATCGAGACGCCTTAGGGCATCTGCAGCAGCAGAAGGACCACGAGACACTGTGAATTCAACAACAGTCCCTTCAATGTTGGCGGGCTTGTCTGAAACATCCTTAACAAGTTCAACACCACGTCGAGCTTCTTCTGTTGATGCAAAGGTGAGCGAAAGAACGGTATTGCCGAGTTGTGTCTTCAGCTCTTGTGAAGTTCCTTGGGCAATGATCTTTCCGTGATCGAGTACAACGAGTTGCTTGGCGAGTCGGTCCGCCTCTTCGAGATACTGCGTAGTGAGTAGAACAGTTGTTCCACCTTCGACGAGTGTTTCAATGATGGTCCAGAGATCTTGGCGACTCTGTGGGTCAAGACCAGTTGTTGGCTCATCGAGGAACAAAAGTGGAGGGCGTGCAACAAGAGCAGCAGCTAGGTCGAGACGACGGCGCATTCCACCTGAATAAGTTTTCGCAACCCGATTACCTGCATCGGTGAGGCCAAATTGTTCGAGTAGTTCGTGTGAGCGCTTGGATGCTACGGACTTATCAATGTGGTTGAGAAGTCCCACCATACGGATGTTTTCGTATCCGGTGAGATTTTCGTCAACCGTTGCGTACTGACCAGCAAGTCCAATACTGCGACGAACGGAGTCAGCTTGCTTTTCAACATCAAAGCCATTGACAATTGCAGTGCCAGAAGTTGGGCGAAGAATTGTTGAAAGGATTCGAACCATGGTGGTCTTACCTGATCCATTTGGCCCAAGAAGACCGAAGACTTCTCCACGGGGCACTTGGAGCGAGACGCCGCCAAGGGCTTGAACTTCTCCATCCTTGAAGGAACGGGTGATATTTAGTGCTTCTACAGCGAATTCAGACATGTTCAGAGTTTAGGGCCATCACGCTGCACCCCTTGAGGCCTTAAGGCAGTACCGTCTTTACATGGCTATTTCTGACGGTGAGATTGCGCAGGTTCGCGCAGCAACTGACATTGTGGCCCTGATTAGCGAGCAGGTCGCCCTTAAAAAATCAGGGAGACGATGGAGCGGGCTTTGTCCTTTTCATGGAGAAAAGACGCCATCATTTTCTGTAAACGCTGAAGAAGGTCGTTACTACTGCTTCGGATGTCGAGCATCGGGTGATCAGATCACATGGGTACGCGAAATGCTGCACATGGACTTTATGGAAGCCGTTCGTTTCCTTGCCGATAAAGCCGGAATTGAACTTCATGAAGACGATAAGTCTGGTCCAGCTCGCAAAGACAAGCAAGAGTTCATGTCCGCAATGGATAAGTCAGTCTCTTGGTATCACGATCGACTTCTGTCTGGTCAAGATGCTCGCCCTGCTCGTGAGTATTTAAAGTCACGTGGCATTAATGGCGACATAGCTCGTCAGTTCCAACTTGGTTGGGCTCCTGACGAATGGGACGGGCTCAGTAACGCTCTCAAATTGAACGAAAAAGTATTGCTTGGCACCGGACTTGGTTTTGTGAACAAGCGTGATCGCCGCCAAGATGCACTTCGTGCACGAATTATTTTCCCTATCTTTGATCCTGCAGGAAAAGCAATTGCGGTAGGAGGGCGAATTCTTCCATCAGCTGCAGAAGTTGTCCGTCCCGATGGCCGAGTTGAGCCAAAATATAAAAACAGTCCTGAAACACCCATCTACTCAAAACGTCGAACTCTTTACGCGCTCAACTGGGCAAAAGACGACATCATCAAAACAGGCGAAATTATTGTTTGTGAGGGATACACCGACGTCATTGCATTCTTTATGGCGGGCATGCCGCGTGCAGTTGCGACGTGTGGAACTGCCCTTGGTGAAGAGCACTTTAGAACTATGCGCAACTTCGCTAAAAGAATTGTTCTTGCTTACGACGCAGATAGCGCTGGCCAGAGTGCGGCGGCCTCGGTGTACCAATGGGAGAAACAACACGAAGTTGATGTCGCGGTTGCGCGACTGCCCAAGGGAACTGATCCGGCAGAACTTGCCCAGAAGGACCCTGAAGCACTTAAAGAAGCAATCGCAAATGCGGTGCCATTTCTTCAGTTCCGTCTAGAACGAGTTCTTGATGCGGCAAACCTGGCAACTGCAGAAGGACGTGCTCGTGCGGCTGAAGCAGCACTTGCAGTGTTGGCAGAGCACCCAAATGATTTAGTGCGAGACCAGTACGTTCTTCAAGTTGCTGACCGACTTCGCTTGGACGTTGCTGCACTTCGTCCAAAAGTTGCTGAAGCAGTTAAAAGCGGAGTCCGTAAATTCATTGACAATGAACCATCTAGCGATGAGGAGCAACAACGTAGGGCTCCGATGTCTCCAATGCCACGACCCGGTCTCGAAGCGCTGCGACTTGTTGTCCATGGACAACAGTCAATGAAAGATCGATTTGTTGTTCACTACTTCGTAAACGAGATCCAGAGGGAAATTTTCGAAGGCATTTCTTCCGGTCAGCCTCTTAGCGATGTCATTGACAAGCTAAATCAACAGGGCGAGGAAGAGGCTGCTCAAGTTCTTAGTGAAATTGTGGTTTCAGAACTTGACCGTGAGTACGAAGACAGAGAAGTTTCTTCTGTGGTCGCCCAACTTCTCAGAGCTGCAACATCTGAAGCCTTGAAGAATGTTGAGCGCGAACTACGTGAGGGCACCATTGCTCCAGATGTTGCAATGGCGACTATTCGCGACGTCAAGATTCGTGTTGATCTGCTTGGCGGCCCTCAGGGAAGCGAAGCTGAACAAGACCTTCGTACTTGGTTAGAAGAGCGCGCTACTTCGTGAATCACTCACCTAGAGGAGTAATTGGCGGTCTCGTTATGACACCACCGCTGAGCGTTGAAGAAGAGCGCAAGCTTCACCCAGTAATTAAAGCGGGTAGGAGAGCAGCAGCAACACTTGCAAAGGGAAAAGTTGCTGACCCAACTAAGCGCAGAAAGCTTCTGAGAGAGCGTCAAGATGGTCAAGACGCTGAATCAAAACTTCTGCAGGCAACATGTGGGCTAGTTCGAACCCGAGTTATGGAACGTGGATACAGATTCGGAAGCGAAGATCTTGAAGCCGCTGGAATTGAAGGCTTGGTAAATGCTCTTCATCGCTTTGATCCAAATCAGGGAAATCGATTCTCTACGTATGCGAATTACTGGATTATGAAGCTGGTTAACCAGGCCGTGCAGCAACAGGCCGGATTAAGTGATTCTGAAATGCGACTTATTCTGAGTCTTCAGAAGCTTGAACGGCTGCATCCCACCAAGCGACTTACTAAGAAAGATGTCGCAACGGAGCTTGGTATTTCTCAGGCCAAAGCAACAGAAGTGCTCCAAATGAATCGTGACCTCAATTCACGTCGTTACGACCATGCAGAGTTTCATGAAATGACAGAGATCAAACAAGCTAGTGACCCAGGCGACGCCCCATCATGGGTGATTGATGCATTACGAGAACTTTGTGGTGAAGATTTCGATGCATTTTGGCAAGCAACATTTCGAACCATGTCGATTGAAGAGATAGCCAACAAGAAGGGCATAAGTCGACAAGGTATGACAAAGCGGATTGAACGTTGTCGCAGAGCAGTTCGTGAAAGCCCGGTTGCTGAGCGACTTCAGAGGTGGTTTGACCAGCAGTAGTGCCTAGTCGTGGGTGCTAATGTTTATTTACCTTCGGGTGCAATCCCAGATAGCTCAATTGGCAGAGCAAGCGACTGTTAATCGCTAGGTTGCAGGTTCGAGTCCTGCTCTGGGAGCGAGAAGTCCGTGTAATACCTGTTTTCTATAAGAATGACAGGAAATAAAGATAATGAAGATTAAATCTAAACAAGCCTGGATGCTGTTGCCTAAGACGCTTCGCAAAACCATTGTTCTACTGGTTGGCTTTACGTTAATTATTGCTGGACTTCTACTTGTAGTTCTTCCAGGGCCATTTACATTGCCGCTACTCATACTCGGACTCATTGTTTTAGCTTTGGAGTTTGCCTGGGCTGAAACGCTCTTGATTCGCGTACGCAAGCAAGGGGCAAAGATCAACCCTAAGAAGCTTTTCAAAAATAGTCCTGCTCTGGGAGATTATTTTCAGAAAATCCGCAGTTTCACTTTCTTTATGAGACAGTACTGAAGCCAATGGGTTCTACGCCTACTGTTAAGCATTATGAAAATACTTATCGTTGGCGGCACCTCATTTGTTGGAAGATCTATTGCACATGCGGCAGTAGTAAAAGGACACGATGTCTCTGTTCTTAATCGTGGAGTAACTCCAAATGATTTGCCAGATTCTGTACATCGGTTGATTGGTGACCGTCAGGGAGATCTCTCAGTACTTAATGACAAGTCATTTGACGTGACTATCGATGCAATTGCATATCGCCCTAAAGACGTTGAACAACTTGCAAAGGCTCTCGGCAATAGAGGAGGTCATTACATTCAGATCTCTTCTATTTCTGCGTATAAGTACCAAGCGGCAGTTGGGGCCAAAGAAGATACCCCAATTTTGGAACTTGGAACTACTGACCTAGATGCTCCGGTCGATGGTCAAACATATGGGCCGCTTAAAGC
>CAIJWX010000131.1:0-3850 GCA_903824535.1 uncultured Actinomycetes bacterium
CAGCAGGAGAGAAGCGCATGCTTACTCGTGCTCGCCAGATCCTGGTGTCCGAGTTGACCTTCGCGCTCAACGTCGACACTGAAGCGGCTGAAGAAAAGCTCGCCTCAGTTCTGCCGTAACCATGAGCGTCGCCTGCGTAGTAGTTGCGGGCGGTACTGGTTCGCGCTTTGGCGGACTTAAGCAGTTCGCTCAACTTGGTGGCGACACCGTAACTGGACATTCAATTCGTGCCGCACGCTCAGTTGCATCATTCGTTGTACTTGTTGCGCCTAAGGGTCACACTGAAGACAAGCAGGGTGCTGACGTTGTTGTCGTTGGTGGATCTACTCGTGCTGAGTCAGTTCGCGCAGGACTCAGTGCCTGCGGTGATGCTGAAATAATTGTTGTACATGACGCTGCTCGACCACTCGCATCACCATCGCTCTTTGCTGCAGTTGTTGGTGCAATTCGCGACGGCGCACAAGCATGTATCCCCGGCATTGGCATTACTGACACCGTGAAGCGCGTGGCGCAAAAAAACGGTCAAGTTGTGGTCACTGAAACCATTTCTCGTGACGAGCTCGTCACAGTGCAGACTCCTCAAGCATTCTTGGCAGAAACTCTTCGCCGTGCACACGAATCAAAGAGTGACGCAACTGATGACGCCGGGCTCGTAGAAGCACTTGGAGTCCCCGTAGTTGTAGTTCTTGGAGAGCCGTCAAACATAAAGATCACTCATCCGCAGGATATTGATCAAGCAGAGCGAATTGCTGGGAGCGTTTCATGAGGATCGGACAAGGCATTGATGTTCACCGCTTTAGTGATGACCCAACTCGCGTGCTCGTCATTGGACTCGTTGAAATCCCAGGATCCAAGGGGCTCGCTGGACACTCTGACGCTGACGTTGCCACTCACGCACTCTGTGACGCGCTTCTAGGTGCTGCCAACCTTGGTGACCTTGGGCGTCACTTCCCAGACACTGACCCATCTTTTGCTGGAGCATCTTCCAAGCGACTTCTTGAAGAGACGTTGACGCTCATTGGCGATGCTGGTTTTCGCTGCACTTCGGGTGACATAACAATCATTGCTGAACAGCCGAAACTTGCTGCATTCATGGCGTCAATGTCAGAAGCGCTGAGCAAAGTAGTTGGCTGCGTCATTTCAGTAAAGGCAACAACCACAGAAGGACTCGGTGCGATTGGTCGCGCAGAGGGCATTGCTGCATCCGCAGTTGTACTCATAGAGGAGAAGTAATGGCTCGTCCAGCCCCACGTCGACCAGCGCCAAAAGGCCGTCCACCACGTGGAGGTGGAGGTAGAAACACGAGTGCAGCACCAAACACTGGAACACGTCGCAACCCAACACGTGAAAAAGAAGGACTCGGTGGAGAGCAAGTTGAAGGACGCCAAGCAGTTCTAGAACTCCTTAAGGCACGTCGTCGCACTATCCAAAAAATCTATGTTGCTGATCAACAGGACTCTGCAGAGATTCTTGATGAGATTGAGCGCGAAGCGCAGCGTCAACGTGTCCCAATTCAGCTCATTGCCATGGCTCGACTTGACCGTGAAGCTCGCACCGAAGGCCACCAAGGCGTTGTGGCATTCTGCAGTCGACTCGACTCAGTGAGCCTTGACACATTGCTTGAGCACAAGCACCCGTTCTTGCTGGTGTGTGACGGAGTAACGGACCCACGCAACCTAGGCGCAATGCTTCGTAGTGCTGATGGTGCTGGCGTTACAGGAGTTGTTGTTCCGCGTCACCGAGCTGCTCGAATCTCACCTTCTGTAACTAAAACAGCAGCAGGTGCAATTGAATACTTAACTTTTGCTGACGTTGGTGGAATCCCTGCAGCAATTGATCAGATGAACAAAGCCGGAGTACTCACTGTTGGCCTTGCTGGCGAATCAACGGACTCTCTCTACGACCTAGACCTCGGGAGCATTCCTGTAGCGATTGTTGTTGGCGGAGAAGAGAAGGGCCTTGCTGCTCTCACCAGGAAGCGTTGTCAAGCTGTTGTTTCCATTCCTCAGATTGGAAAAATCAGTTCTCTCAATGCCAGCGTGGCGCTATCTATCGCTGCGTTTGAAGTTGCTCGTCAACGCGCTCTTAACAAGTAAACACCTCATCTAAATACTTTCAAAAGTAGTTTCATCACAAAGAATTCCGCGACCGTTGGGTTACGTTCGACTTGATTCGATCAAGTTGTATTACTAACGACGGGAATTAGATGAAATTAAGAAATAAAGTAGCTGTACTAATCGTGTTTTCACTTTCGTTACTATTTGTTGCCACGCCTGCAAATAGTCAGGTAATTTCGCATGTTGCAACTCAATGTGACAACTGGCCAGGAACTTGCAGCGTGACATTTAACTCAGGAATTCCAGGCTCTAACGCAGTTCCGGTATTACAAACTTCAAGTACTGGTCCAGTCAATCTGACATTATTTAACAATCCGACGCCAATGTTTACTTACCCTGGCCATACCTTCATTGGCTGGATTGCACTTTCAACTTCTGTTTTGTATTCGGACCATGCTCCGTATTCATTTTCCACAAATATCTCTTTAACGGCGCAGTGGGTTCTGACCCCGACAACAACTATTGGATTGTCAGGAGGAAATGGAACTTCTCAAGTTTTTTACATGTCGGGCCCACAAGGGTCATCAATAACGCTTCCTTCGGGCACGGGCTTAAGTAATCCTGGTTATTCATTTACGGGATGGAACACTTCAGTAAATAATTCAACAGGTCTATTACTTGCAGGCTCTTCATATTTGTTGAGCACGTCCACGTCTCTTTACGCTCAGTGGGCTGCAAATGCAACAATTACAATTTCATTTCCAAGCACAGTTGGTTCTGGAAGTATTTCGCCAATTTCGGGCCCACAAGGGTCATCAATAACGCTTCCTTCGGGCACGGGCTTAAGTAATCCTGGTTATTCATTTACGGGATGGAACACTTCAGTAAATAATTCAACAGGTCTATTACTTGCAGGCTCTTCATACTTGCTCAGTACAGCAACTTCGCTGTATTCACAATGGCTAATCAATTCAACAGTTCTAATTAATTTTTATGGTCCAGGAACTAATTCATCTTCTAATTCCACGAATGGGCAACAGTCGAGTGGTCTCAAGCTGAGTAGTTCTCAATTTGCTCTTGTGATGAATTCAAATGGAGGAATCGGTTCGATCTCAGAAATCGTGGGAATAATTGGAACCGCAATTTCAGTCCCTGCTTCTGTCGGAATGAGTAAAGCTGGGTATGTATTCACCACATGGAATTCGGCCGCTGACGGAAGTGGGGTTAAATTCACACCTACAGAATCAGTTGTGTCTTCGTCTGTTGTAATTCTCTATGCGCAATGGTCGGCACTTCTAAAGCCCACATCGAGCACTTTGATTGGAACTATTGGTAGCTTCGCGGTCAACAGTGCAGCACTCACGCCTCAGCTAAAAACACAGATTCATAATCTTGCTGCGTTGCTCGCAGTCAATAAGCAAAAGAAAGTAACTCTCTACGGTTACACAACGTATTCAACTGCGACAGCATCGAATCTTGCGATTAGTCAAGCTCGTGCGAATGCCGTAACAATATATTTACGCTCGCAACTCACTTCGTTAAAAGTTTTAGGCGTTTCGATTACAGCCAAAGGGGAGGGATCGGTTAAAGGGCAGCTTGCCGGCGCTTACAGGCGGGTCGAGATATTTGTATAAATACCCCGACCACGCCTAAGCGGTTCTGAGTGGTGCCGGCGGAGGGATTCGAACCCCCGACCTAACGATTACAAATCGCTTGCGCTGCCGGACTGCGCCACGCCGGCTCAGAAGTTAAAAGTTTAGTCAATCCTCCAAGGTCGCTCTAGGCTTATAGAA
>CAIJWX010000132.1:0-1774 GCA_903824535.1 uncultured Actinomycetes bacterium
CGACCCTGAACACGACTGGCACCGCAGGCTGAATGCCCCAATTGATCCTTCGAGTGACGACGACAATCCAGTCTCAATGCTTACTCGCCAAAGTCAGATCTCTACGAACGCTGAACTCGCGTACATGACTCGTAACGAAGAGTTCATTAATGAACAAGAAGCGTGGGCGTGGCTTACAACGATGCAAATCGCCCTTCGAGAAACCGCAGCTTCCAATGGAATCTTGAATGACGAGAAGTGGAACAGCGCGGACGTCGAACTGCGCAACCAAATACAAACACTGCAAGCATTTCTTTTTGAATTAGCCGAGTGCTTCTAAGAATTATTTATTACTAAATGCAGCTGGTGGAGCAATTTTCAGTGCACCATCATTTGTTAAAGGATTCTGTCTTGTAGTCCACTGAAGCTCTTGAGCAATAAATGATCCGATGTTTGTGTAATCGTCCGTAGGAGACACTCCGAACGCACGCCGGTAGGCAGTTTTCCAAGATGAACAAGAAAGTTGAGAATTGGCTTGTAGCCCTGATCCACATTGCTTGGTTGCTTCAGGAAGAAGATACGTAAAGAAATTGTTTACTGCTTGCCAGCCGTAAGTGCCGTACAGATATTGAAAAGCAAGTGCACCGGCCATGTAATTGATGTAGGGGTCACACTGCGAAGGAGTAGTTGTTTCGTTGCTGATGAACCACTGCTTCCATTCGCTCGGTGACATTTTTAAAACACCACTGAGGCTGGGATCACCTGTGAACCCACTGTAGATTTGGCTCCACGCATTTCTGAATGCTGCGGTTGAGGTTCGAAAACCTAAATTGAATCCTGAATACACTGCATGACCTTCTCGAACCCAACACAGCATTGGGCCCATTCCATTAAGAACGTATCTCTGCATTACGTGGGTGTATTCGTGAGCGGCTATTCCTGCTTCACCCGCGTCACCAAGACTTTGCCAGCCGGTATTGAAAAAGAGGACAGCCCTACCGTCTTTGCCGTAGCCAGCAGCTCCGCCACCATAAAAAGACTGTCCATCAGATTTTGCTCGAGCCAACTTGTAGTCAAGCCAACCTCCGTCTAGAGCTTCAGGAACTAAATCGTTCTTAAGGTTGTCGTAGATCCACTGAAAGTTGGTGGAGGTGCCTAAGTAGACACGAACGGGAATTGAAGCGGGTCGAAGTGCACCCCAAAATCCTGCCGAGACATTCAAATCAGCTTTAATTATTCTTTGCTTATCCGCTGGCATGGTCGGATCAACAATGTATTCAAAGTTTGGTGCGGAGTTTGGTGAAAGGGCTAACTGCGCCAAAAATGCAGCACGCGATTTATTTGCGGTGCTTGAACCAAGATCTTGAGAGGATCGGTTCAGATCAATGTTTAGTGGCATTGTCATATTCAGAATCCAGCGAGTGGTCTTCTGAGTGACGCTTAACTTGTATTTTGTTCCTTGAACGAGCCCAGTGAGAGTGCATGATGCCCCTCCACGTGACGTGCATCCCTTTGTAAGCGGAGTTGTTCGAACGATTGTTGTTGCGTTTGAATCATGATTAAAAGTAATGACTGCTGAACTCGAATACACGTATGAAATTGACGGAAGTGTGACACTCTGTACATCTTGTGCGTAAGACGTCGTTGCGCTCAGGGTTGCAACTGCTGCGAGCGAAAGTGCGGCTACGAGTGCTTTCATGGATTGAACTTACTTCTTTAAAGCAAAACTCCCCGAGTTTCCTCGGGGAGTTTTCAGTGCGCCGGCCGGGACTTGAACCCGGAACCTGTTGATTAA
>CAIJWX010000133.1:0-30307 GCA_903824535.1 uncultured Actinomycetes bacterium
ATCACCGGGCTTGAGCGCACGTTCACCCAACTTTGAACTAGTCAGCGATGTAAGCGCCAAAAGATTGGCAGAAGACCCAGAGTTGACCATAAAAGCATGACGCATACCGACGGTCTTGGAAAGTACTCGTTAGCGAGTTCATGCTCCAACAAACACAAGTTTCGAGAGTCATTGAACCCTGGGAGAAATTCATAAAGACTTTCCCAACCCCCACAAAGTGCGCTGATGCGTCACTCGCGGAGGTGTTGAAACTCTGGGGTGGACTTGGCTTTAGTCGTAGAGCTAAGGCACTTCACGAAACATCCAAGATGATCCGTGATCAGCACAAGGGCAAAGTTCCAGCAACAGTCGAAGAACTCAGGTCGCTCAAGGGCGTTGGTGAATACACCGCGAATGCAGTTGCATCCTTTGCGTTTGGAGTTCCTGTCGCAATTCTTGACACCAATGTTGGCCGCATTCTTAGCCGTGGGGTAGCGAATAAGACTCTCAATCAAAATGAGGCGAGAATACTTGTAGGCGAATTACTTCCAAAAACACAAATAGCGCAGTTCAATCAAGCAATGCTCGATCTCGGTGCACAGTTTTGCAAGTCCAAGCCATTGTGTGAACAGTGTCCAGTTGCAAAGTCATGTGCCTGGAAACTGAAAGGTGGCAAAGACCCGGCGATAAAGAGCGCTGGTGTTTCAAAACCTCAGTCAACATTCAAAGGTTCAGATCGACAGGTGCGTGGTCAAGTTTTAGCTCAGTTAAGAAATTCTTCTGTGAGTATGACCAAGCTGCGCTCTCACTTACATGAGGTTGACCCCACAAGGCTCCAGAACGTTATAGATGGCCTTGTCCGCGATGGTCTAATTGAACAACGTGGCCGCATGATGCAACTTCACGGTGAATAGTCGGTAGTGTCACTCAGATGAGTCTCAACATTTCAGAGTTCAAACAGGTAGCAAGTAATTTCGCCACAGGCGTTGTGGTTATCACTGCAACCACTTCAGAAGGACCTGTTGGATTCACCTGTCAAACGTTTGGCTCCTTGTCGCTGGAGCCACTACTTGCGTACTTCACCGCCCAAACCGGTGGGTCCTCTTGGCCACGTATCAAAGGGGCTGAGTCGATTGGGATCAGTATTTTGAGCCAGGACCAAGAGCAGATTGCTCTACAGTTCGCCTCCAGTGGCGTAGATAAGTTCAGTGGTGTCGAGTGGAAACCAGGCCCAGGTGGCGCTCCACTTCTTGAGGGTGCTCTTTCACACGTTGAAGGCACGCTCAAGTCAGTCACAACTCACGGTGACCACGAGATAGCGGTGCTTGAAGTGACCTACGGCCAAATAAATAAATTTAATAAAGATAGACCCACTGAAAGCAAGCCGTTACTGTACTTTCATGGATCGTTTGGGCTACCAGCATAAGAGTACAAATGTCATTAAGGTTCGCAGTATGCGAAACATTGTGCTCACCATCAAAGGTGAATGTAACTGATGGCAACATTCATCGAAATCGTTCTGGTTCTTCTTCTCATACTTACTGTCGCAGTCTTCTTGTTGCGAATGAGAAAGCTAAGCAGGGACAAGTTTCGCAATGAACTAAACGCACTTGACCCGAGTCTTATTGTTCCTCCACCATCTCCGTACCAAGTAGCACCAGGTTTTCGCGTTGTGCCAGAAGATATAAAAGAAGTACAACACCGTGTTCCCGAAAAACCAAAACTCGACACTTCTGCTGATGGTTTTGTTTTTAATGATAATCAGCCCGCGCCGTTAAGCGAAGACGACATTTTGTCTCACCGCGAACAACACGTACGCAATTTGGCACAGTCTTTTGAAAAGTCGCCACTCAGCTTTACGACTGTTGGGTCAGTCGTGATTGCTGCAATGGTAATTGTTATTTTTGCTGTTTACTATTTTCACTAAATAGTCGTCGTTGCATTTAGTTCTGAAAGTACAAACGCACTCTCTTGACAGTTATCTCGCCAAGAGTCGTAACGTCCAGACGGGCCACCATGCCCGGCGCCCATTTCAGTTTTTAGATACACCACATTTTCTGAGTTCACATCACGCAACTTAAGTACGTATTTAGCAGGCTCCCAGAAGCCAACTCGAGAGTCGTTCAGGCCTCCAGTTACGTACATATGCGGGTAGATTCTCGGGCTTCCATCGGGATTTGTTGCACTTACGTTGTCATACGGTGAATATGACTTCATGACCTTGTACGCCACCTCGTCAGCAATTGGGTTGCCCCATTCTTCCCATTCCCCGGCCGTTAATGGCAACGTTTCGTCAAGCATTGAAGTAAGCGCATCAACGAAGGCAACATCTGCAACTACGGCTTTGTAGAGCTCTGGAGCAAGGTTTGAAACCGCACCCATCAGCAGTCCACCAGCAGATCCACCCATTGCAGCTAATTGCTGCGGTGTTGTCCAGCCCTTGGCAATAAGGTCACGGGTGATTGCAACAAAATCACTAAATGTTGTTGGCTTCTGACTTAGCTTGCCTTGAAGATAGAAATTACGTCCCATTTCTCCGCCACCACGAATGTGGGCAATTGCGTAAATCACACCACGATCAAGCATTGAAAGTCGTGAGACTGAGAAATACGGATCCATACAAGCTTCATAACTTCCATATCCGTAAAGAAGAAACGGTGAAGGCTTCTTCGCGGTCATGGTGCCATCAGCATTGATGATTACTAAGTCGCGTCGAGCCACCAGAGAAATTGGAAGTCGCTGCCCATCGCTGGCAGTTGTCCATAGTCGTGTTGTTACATACTTTGATTCGTCGTAGCCACCCAGCACTTTTTGTTGTTTGCGAATAAAGCGTTCCCCGGTTTCTACGTTTATGTCAGCAATGTAGGCGGGAGTGACCAGGGAAGTGACTGAAATACGGACAAACGGTGTGTCGTATTCGCCGCCACCACAGTTAAGCGTGCTGGGCTTTACCCCAGAGTCAATTACTTCAGACCGAGCAAAGAAGTCATCACCAAACGGGTCATCACCATCGAGAGCTTTAACAATGCGACCAACGCAGTAGCCCTCTTCGCGCGTGCTGATGGTAAAGAAGTTCGCGAAGGTGTCAATGCCATCGAGTCGATTACCAGGCTGGTGGGCAATGATTTCTCGCCACTCGCCACCACTTACTGGACGAGCAAGACAGCGGAAGTCAACTGCATTCTCATTAGTGATTTTCAACCACCAGGCTTTTCCATTCTTGTCAGTGAAATGGTCAACGCTGTATTCAATGCCGTGACGTCGTGCTTCAACCAGTTCAAGTGCTTTGGTGGGTTCACCAGCTGGTAGCCAGTAGCACTCAGTAGTCATAGAAGAGCTGAGAAATACAACAATGATTTTGTCGTCTCGAGATCTTCCAACACCAACGGTGTACTGAACGTCGTCTTCTTGGTACACGAGAACATCTTGCGAAGCGTCTGTTCCGAGTTTGTGTCGCCAAAGTTGGTGAGGTCTCCACGCATCATCTACTCGGGTGTAGAAGAAGTACTTTGAATCTGTTGACCAGGCTGATCCGTAGTGCACGTCTTCAATAACATCTTCGGGTGCATTTTCACCAACGAGAGATCGGAACGTCACGCAGTGACGCTCATTACCCTCAAAGTCAGTTCCTACGGCAAGCCATTTGTCATCGAAGCTGATCGCGAGCACTCCGACTGAAAAGAAGTCGCTGTCGCCAGCTTCGACGTTCATGTCAATGACAATCTCTTCGCCAGCTATTGGAGTAGCCGGATCAATTGTTGGCGGGGTGTAGTCATCACTGGTTGCTTTAAGTCGACACACGATTGGGTACTGGAGTCCTTCGACCGTTCGGCTGTAGTGCCACCATGAACGCTTGCGCGATGGAACTGAGTTGTCAGTCTCTTCAATTCGAGACTTCATCTCTTGGAATAGTTCTTCAGTGAGAGGTTCTAGGTGCTTGAGCTCACTTTTGAGGAATTCGTTTTCATTTCGTAGATGAGAAAGCACTTCTTCGCTGCTACGGTCCATCAGCCAGTAGTAGGGGTCAACTCGGGTGTCACCATGATGGGTGAGTGAGTGGGGACGCTTAGGGGCTGTGGGTTTGGTCATGGATTGCTAGTTTGCCAGTAAATCTTGGGCATGGGACCCCAATTAGTTACTACTATGGACGTAGGGTAAATCCCCAAGGAGCTACATGTCAATTGACAATCTGGATTTCAGCCGTTACCAGTTGGGCTGGTCTGATGAGCACCTAGCCGTCTTCAAGCCAAAGAAGGGCATCAACGAGGCAATCGTCCGTGAGATGTCGGCCATGAAGAAAGAAGAGCAGTGGATGCTCGACTTCCGCCTCAACGCCCTGAAGAACTTTGAACGCAAGCCAATGTTGCCATGGTTTGCAAGTCGTATGCCCGACCTCGACTTCAACGACATTTACTACTACATCAAGCCAACTGAAAATCAGGTTGACCGTTGGGAAGACCTTCCAGACGCAATTAAGAACACGTACGAAAAGCTTGGAATCCCAGAAGCTGAACGTAAGTACTTAGCTGGAGTGACAGCACAGTACGAATCAGAAGTTGTTTTTCACCGTAACCGTGAAGACCTCGAACGCCTCGGAGTTCTTTTCTGCGACATGGACACTGCTGTTCGTGAATACCCAGAACTCGTTCGTAAATATTTTGGAAAGATCATTCCACCAAACGACAACAAGTTCGCTGCACTTAACTCAGCCGTATGGTCAGGTGGTTCATTCATCTACGTACCGCCAGGCGTAAAAGTTGATCAACCACTACAGGCGTACTTCCGTATTAACACTGAGAACATGGGTCAGTTTGAGCGCACGCTCATCATTGCTGACGAAGGATCTCAGGTTCACTACGTAGAAGGTTGCTCAGCTCCGGTCTACTCAACTGACTCACTGCACTCTGCAGTAGTAGAGCTAGTTGCACTTCCTGGTTCACGCATTACCTACACCACCATTCAGAACTGGTCGAACAACGTGTACAACTTGGTCACCAAGCGCGCGCGTGCTGAAGCTGAAGCTCACGTTGAATGGATTGATGGAAACATTGGTTCACGCCTCACCATGAAGTACCCAGCTGTTTACTTGATGGGACCGAAGGCTTCGGGCGAAGTTCTATCCGTTGCGTACGCTGGCCCCGGTCAGGTGCAAGACGCGGGAGCAAAGATGGTGCACTGTGCACCTGAAACAACATCAACAATTGTTTCTAAGTCAATCTCAAAAGATGGTGGGCTAACTTCCTACCGTGGTCTCGTAAAGGTTGAACATGGCGCAACTGGAGCCAAGAGCTTCGTACGTTGCGACGCACTCATCCACGACGAGCAGTCAATCTCTGAAACTAATCCGTACAAGGAAGACTGAGAGCAGGACGCATCAATTGGTCACGAAGCTACGGTTTCGAAGATCGGTGATGACCAGTTGTTCTATCTAATGAGCCGTGGGCTCACCGAGGCTCAAGCTATGGGAATGATCGTGAACGGCTTTATTGAGCCGGTAACACGCACCCTTCCAATGGAATACGCCGTTGAGTGGTCTCGTCTAATTGAGCTGCAAATGGAAGGTTCAATCGGTTAACGATTGGCTGAAAGTAGTGTGTCGAATATGGACACAGCTAATTCAAACCATGTAGATGTTCTAGTAGTTGGAGCAGGGCTCTCAGGAATTGGTGCTGCTTGCCACCTGATGATGCAAGCGCCAACGAGGACATTCGCAATTCTTGAATCTCGCAGCGTAAGCGGAGGAACATGGGACCTCTTTCGCTACCCAGCAGTTCGCAGCGACTCCGACATGTACACGCTTGGATATTCCTTCGCGCCATGGCGTGAAGCGAAGTCAATTGCTGACGGGCCACTAATCCTTAATTACATTCGAGAGACTGCCGAAAAGTTTGGCGTTGAAGAACGAATTCGCTACAACCAACGAGCAGTTGATGCGAAGTGGTCAAGTGAAAGTGCATGCTGGACAGTAACGATTAAGCACACCGACACAGGCGAGCAAGAAACAATTACCTGTAATTTCCTCTGGGGAAATACCGGGTACTACACCTATGACAAGGGGTACCGTCCGGACTTTCCTGGAGAGAATGCATTCCAGGGAACCATTATTCACCCACAACTCTGGCCCGAGAATCTTGATTACAAAGACAAAACTGTTGTTGTAATTGGAAGTGGTGCCACCGCAATGACAATTGTTCCAGCAATGGCGAAAGACGCCGCGAAGGTAGTACTTCTACAGAGATCGCCAACGTATGTTGTGGCCCGTCCAGATGTTGATGCATTCGCTGACAAGATTCGAGCAAAGTTTTCTCCAAAGCTTGCCCACAAATTAATTCGATTTAAGGCAATCACTCTGGGGATGCTGATGTATCAGTTAAGTCAGAAAAAACCTGACCTAATAAAGAAGCAACTTCGTCAAGGCGCAATTGATCAATTACCCGAAGGTTACGACGTAGACACCCACTTCAACCCTACGTATAACCCATGGGATCAGAGACTGTGTCTTGTACCAAATGGTGATCTCTTCACATCTATTTCTTCTGGAAAAGCTGAAGTGGTAACTGACACGATTGAAACCTTCACAACTGATGGAATCAGACTCACTTCTGGTCGAGAGATAAAGGCTGACATTATTGTCACCGCGACAGGGCTCGTTATGCAACTTCTTGGTGGAATGAGTATCAGTGTCGATGGGAAACCAGTTGACATTGGTAAAACGGTTTCGTATAAGGGCATCATGCTTTCTGGTGTGCCAAATCTCGGGACAACATTTGGATACACGAACGCATCATGGACTCTTAAGGCCGACCTAACGGCTGATTACATTTGTCGACTTCTCAACAAAATGGAAAAATTGGGAATGCGTCAAGCCACACCGAACGTTCCTGATGACAAAAATCTTGAGCCAACCATGGGCCTTACGTCTGGCTACATAATGCGCGCCCAAGACAATCTTCCGAAGCAGGCATTGAAAAAACCGTGGAAGCTGTACCAAAACTTTGCGCTTGATACCTTGCTGTTGAAGCACGGCAAACTTGAAGATGAAATGAAATTTAGTAACTCAGCAAAGCGTTAACGAGCGTTACGCCACATTCGAAGCAGAGGTGGACCGTCTTTTACGGGCGTAAGTGGTTCACGAGCTTCAAACCCGAAGCGCTGGTAATACGCAATGTTGTCCTCATTTTGTGTTTCTAGATAAACGGGAAGTCCCTGAGGATCAATTTCTTCAATTGCGTGGTGCATCAGCATCGTTCCGATTCCACTTCGCTGTATGGCTGGTTCAGCGACTAAGAGAAATAAGTACCAATGTGGATCTTTCGGGTGCTTCTTAGACATTTCATTCAGGTACTTAGTGCCGTCTACGAGCGCTAGCGGTCTACGGTACATTGAGCGAATCACTCCTGGAATCTGAGCAATCTGCGTGAGGGCTGACTGGGGGTAACAACCAGCCGGTAGCCAAGCTGATACTCCAACAATTGCATCAGCTTCATTTCGAACCGTGATGATTCGACCACCTTTGCCAAAGTGCAGGAGCTGATTTAAGAAGAATAAGTACAGCCCACGTTTACGTAACTTCGGCCCCGGTGAGAGGTGACAGAAGAATGGATCATCCATGAATGCTCGTTGAGCAACCCAGCACGCATCTTTTATTTCTTTTCGTGATAAGTCTCGCTCGTCAACACGAAGATTCGACATTGTGCTTATGAAACTTCCATGGTTGATACATCAAGCGTCGTGAGGTCTGGGCCCATAACAACGAGTCCACTAAACCCAGATGCAAGTTCGCGCCACTCAGGTTCAGATTCTTTGGAAATTGGTGGAACGTAGTGAGTGAGCACTAGTGCCTTTACGCCACCACGTTGTGCGGTGTCTGCAGCCTGAGCAACACTTGAGTGATAGTCCAGAATGTCTTGTAAACGTGGGTTAGGGATTGACTTAACCCAGTCATCGCGAATAACTGTCTGTACGTATGCACTGGCACCTTTTACGAGTTCGTCGAGCGATGCACATGGAACTCCGTCACCACCGATGACAACGCTTTCACCATCTTTTTCAATTCGGTATCCGAGTGAAGGATCTACCGGACGGTGATCTGTGGCGCCAGCAATAATTTCTTGGTCGCCAATTGTGAACTTGTCGCCAGGCTGGACTTCAAGAACTTCGAGCTTTGGTGGTTCGTTGAGATCTGCGTGGTGGCCAATTCTGTAGCCAACGTCAGCTTGCAACATCTCTCGCATGCCGTCAATGAATGCTTTGGTTCCAACTGGTCCAACAATTTTGAAATTAGTGCCTGATGGCGCCATAACCCACTGGGTGGTGATCACGTCATTGAGGTCACAAACGTGGTCGCTGTGAAGGTGAGTGAGCACAACTCCGCTCAACATGGCTGGCACTAGTTGCGCCTTAGCAAGTCGCATAACAACGCCGCGGCCAGCGTCAAAAAGAATATTTGCGGTTCCCGTCTGGACCAACGTTGACGGCCCGGCGTTATCTGGATTCGGGATGGGTGAACCAGTACCTAAAAGAACGATTTTCATATGACTCCAATTGCTTTAGTCGACAGTATTCCATAGAAAATCTGTGAGATGATTTATTAATGGGCATGCGAGAAGAATGTAAACACTTTCAGAGCCGAACCTATAAATCAGGCGAGGTCGCACGGTTCTGTGTACTCGGCAATGCGCCAGATCAGCCCTGGTCGTGTCCCGAGAACTGCCTCACGTACGAACGACGCTTAGTTGATGTGGGATGGGCGCACGGCACACTTGTTGATAAGCCAGTAGAGAAACTTCCAGAGAACAACATTCCAGTTGAAGACCGTCGAGAGATTCTTGATATGGCGAGTGAAATCGTGAACGCGATTGCGCCTGAACTTATTGAAGAACGACGACGCGAACTAGATGAACAATCTAAGAAAGATCGACGCGGCTGGAAATTCTGGCGCCGTTAATCACCCTTGAATACAGCGGGGCGACGCTCAAGGAATGCAGTGAAAGCTTCTTTGAGGTCATTGCTGTTGATGTAGAGAGCATTCCAGTTCGCAACGAATTTAAGCCCTTCTTCAACAGTTCTTCCATCGTTTGCGGCAAGAACTGATTTTGTTCCTTGAACCGCAAGGGGAGAGTTCGCAGCTATTTCGTTAGCGAGTTCGTAGGCAGATGCGAGCACTGATTCTGCGTTTGTTCCAGCTACACGATTGACAAGTCCAATTCGCTCTGCGTAGGCAGCGTCAAAGTCTCTTGCGGTGTAGGCCAGTTCTGCAACGTGGCCAGCACTAACAATCTTCGGAAGACGCTGCAAAGTTCCAAGGTCAGCAACAATGGCAATTTTTGCTTCACGTACTGAGAAAACTGCATCACTTGAGCAAAGGCGAATATCGCAGGCAGTAATGAGGTCAATTCCTCCACCTAGGCAGTAGCCGTGTACTGCTGCGATAACAGGAATCTTTAGTTCACTAAAGCAGGTATTTGCGTCCTGCATGCGAAGAATTGAATCGTAGAAAGTAGAGTTCGCAACGGCAGATGACTTTGCGTTAGATGAAGCCCCTAGGTTTCCGCCCATAGTTTTTAGATCGAGGCCAACCGTGAATGCGGGGCCCTTGGCCGCAATAACGAGTACTCGAATGTCTTTATTGCTCGCTACCTCTTTTGCGGCGAGAGGAAGGTCTGTAAAGAGTTCGCGACCCATTGCATTACGTGCGTCAGGTCGGTCAAGCCAAAGTGTGGCGACATGTCCATTGACTTCTAGTGACAAAACTTCTGATGAAAAGGCCATGATTCCCCCTACGAGTTCATTCGTCAGCCTAGAGGAGGCACTGCTGGGCATTTTCTCTGCCCGATTACACTTACTAAGTCTCTAAAACTATGAAAATATTCGCTGATTCAGCCTCCTCGTTCATTGCTACCCGTGGCGATGCCTCGTCACGTCGTGACGCATTTAGTGCCTTTGAAGCTACCGGGCTGCCAACGCCGACTGACGAGGTTTGGCGCTACGCCCCACTCGGAGAACTAGTTCTTGACAAGTTCAGCGTTACATCAAATCCTTCAGCACACTCTGACTCATCATTTGCAACAGATCTAACGAAAAGTGCTGGTCTTGTTATTCGCGTTGTTGATGGATACTGCGTAAACATAGGTGAGCTTCCAAACGGTGTGAGCGCTGAGTCTGTTGAATCCTCAACTTCACTAAGTGGACAATCACTCACTGCACGCTATGAAAGCGACACATTCGCCCAGTTGAACGCTGCACTCGCACCTGCAACCACGGTTATTCGTGTTGACGCGGGCGTTCATGTTGAAAAACCAATAATTGTTCTGAACGTCACCAGTGCACAGTCTTCATTCTCTCGAACACAAATTGAACTTGCCAAGGGATCAAGTGCCACTGTTGTTGAATACTTCGAAGGTGGCGAAAATGCTTTGGTTGTGCCTCTTAGCGAATACGCAATTGGAGAAAATGCATCGCTAAAACTCATTACGTATCAGCGACTAAACACAACAGCGTGGCATGTAGCTCGAACTACAGGTCTTATTCAAAGAGATGGTCGACTTCGCCAAGCAGTGATTGGTATTGGTGGTTATTACAACCGTTCACGTAACGACGCAGAATTTCTCGGAACTGGTGCAGAGAATGAACTTCGCACCACATTCCTTGGATCTGGAAAACAGGTTCATGACTTTCGAACTCGACAGTTCCACAAAGTTGGACGCAGTCGCTCACTATTGCTTTCTAAGGGTGCAGTTGCAGATGAATCACGTTCGGTTTACACGGGTGTAATTGAAATTGAAAAGGGTGCCAAGCGCACCGATGCTCGTCAAACGAACCACAACTTGCTGCTCTCACCACACGCCCATGCAGACAGTGTGCCAAACCTAGACATTCGAGAAAATGATGTCATGTGTGCTCACGCCTCGAGCGTTGGTCCACTTGATGAATTACAACGCTGGTACCTCGAATCTCGCGGCGTTACCCGTGATGACGCCGAGCGTTTGATGATCCAGGGCTTCTTTAATGAAATGCTGACTACGTTGCCAAAAGAATTAGCAAACCTTGTTGAACAAGACGTGACATCGGTTCTTGCTCAGGTAAAGGTTGTAACGCCATGACCCTTACAGATATTGGTGCCTTCAGCGACTTTGAAAATGGTGGAGCTAGGCAAGTCAAGATGGGCGAGCGCACTCTTGTTGTTGTTCGCATCGAACAAGATGTCTACGTCCTTGACGACCGCTGCAGCCACGAAGATTTCAGTTTGGCCGAAGGTATTGTTGATACCGCAAACTGTGAAATCGAATGTGCTCGTCACGGTGCAATGTTCAGCTTGAAAGATGGCGGTCCAATGTCATTTCCCGCGACGCGCCCGGTTGCTCATTACGAAGTGTCTGTGAATAACGGTCGAGTAGAAGTGGAGCTCGCATGAGTTCAGTTCTAAAAATTCAAGGTCTTCGCGCTGAAGTTGCTGGCAAAGAAGTACTTCGTGGTTTTGACCTGGAAATGTCTTCGGGTGAAGTACACGTAATCATGGGCCCAAACGGCTCAGGTAAGTCAACACTTGCTCACGTGCTGACTGGGCACCCTGGCTACAAAGTTCTAGACGGTTCCGTGCAGCTTGATGGGGTAGCGCTTCTTACACTTTCTCCAACAGAGCGAGCTCGACACGGACTCCTACTCGCGTTGCAACAGCCAATGGAAGTTCCAGGTGTTCGTCCATACGACCTTCTTCATGCTGCTGGCGCAAGTGAAACGAATTTGCGCGAACGAATGATTGAAGAAGCGAACAAAGTTGAGCTTCGCCCAGACGTTCTCGATCGATTTGTGAATGTTGATCTTTCCGGTGGAGAGCGCAAGCGAGCTGAAATGGTGCAACTTGGCATCTTGAAGCCGAAGTTTGCGGTACTTGACGAAATCGACTCAGGACTTGACGTTGACGCGCTCGGTGCAGTTGCGCGACGTTTACAGCTTGCAACAAAAGAATGGAACTGTGGAGTACTCGCTATCACGCACTTCCGACGTTTACTGCAAGAACTAACACCAACCAAGATTCACGTTGTTAGCGAAGGACGAGTAGTCGCCACTGGTGGTGCAGAACTTTCTGAAGTGCTCGAGCGCGATGGTTATGAGCCATTTCGCGTCAAAAGCGCTTGACCAAAGTTTTATAGTCCAAATGGTAAACTTTATTTATGGTTGACGGACGTCATATTGAACCGAATGGTTCTCGCAGGCAAGAAAATGCCAAGCGCAAACTCGCAAATGAGCAGAGACTCGTTGCCCTTGGTGAAGCTGTTGACCGTAAAAATGGCATAGAACGTAAGCCCAAGCGAACTTCTTCTGGATCTTCTGGTGGAGGACCGATTGTCACCAAGCGTCGAGCAGCCATTGCAGCGATAGTTGTAGCTGGCCTTTTTGTTGGACTCTTTGGTGGTGGATACATCTACGCAAAGTTGAAGTTCAATTCAATTCCAAAGATTGATGTTGCTGGAGAGCTCCCTGTTATTTCTGGTGATCCATTTAATATTTTAGAAATCGGCTCTGACTCTCGCGCTGGACTTTCAGGTGCAGTTGCTGCTCAAGCAGGTGCAGTGTCTGGCCAGCGAAGTGACTCTGTGAAAGTAATGCACGTTGACCCGGGCAAGGGCACAATCAGTGTTATTTCAATACCACGTGACCTCATGGTGTCACTGGTAGAGAATCAGTCAATGTACGGAACATATAACCGCATCAACGTGAGCTTTGCTAGCGGGCCTTCACTACTTGCGCGAACAATCACAGCAAACTTTGGGATTCCAATTAACTACGTAGTTACCGTTAGCTTCCAAGGTCTCATCAATGCCGCTACTGCCATTGGTGGGGTGTATCTCAACTTCCCGTACCCGTCAGCAGACCCCTATTCAGGACTCCGAATTCATCACGCAGGCTGCCAGCTCGTTACCGGATTCCAGACACTTGCAGTATCACGCAGTCGACACTTCTATTACAACACAAGGGGCATCTGGAACTGGCCAGGTAACAATGCGTCTAATTCAACACTGCGTGCACTTGGGTGGGTGTACGACGGATCAAGCGACTTTGGACGTATCAATCGACAGAACGCATTTATGGAAGCGTTTATCTCACGCGCCAAGGGTCTCTACAATCCACTCACAATCAACAAGTTACTCTCGAAAATTCCTGAAGGAATTCAACTCGACTCGAAGTTCTCGTTTAATGAGCTCGTTGGTCTCGCCGTGAAGTTCCATAAATTCAACACAGCAAATCTGAATACGTACACCATTCCAAATACTTCAGCTGTTGTCAGGTTGGGCGGCATTCCACAGGACGTACTAATTCTTCAAGAACCTCAGGCGCAACAGATGCTCACAACAATGTTTGGTAGCCAACTGATGAAACCATCAAGCCCACCACCTGGTGCAAACCTTCAGCCACTTGTAATTCCGACAATTACGGTGCCAACGACAAGTGTCACAACAACAACTGTTATTAAAAAGAAAACTAAGCACAGCCCAATTACGACAACAACCAATCCAACGCAGTCGGTCCCGTATTTTGACCCTAAGCCTTGTACTCCCTAATTAACTAGGAACTTCGCTTAAAGCTTGACTGAGTGTGTTCCACGCCAGCACTGCACATTTGATGCGAACAGGGAACTTCACGACACCTTGGAGCGCGGCAAGTTCTCCGAGGGTACGAATATCAACTTTTTCTGACTCAGCACCGTCTTCGAGCGCAGCCTCATGACCAGTCATCAGGTTCTTGAATGTTGCAATAGTTTCTTGCACTTTTTCAAGTGGTTTTCCTTTGACTGCTGCACTCATAAGTGAGGATGATGACTGAGAAATTGAACAGCCTTGTCCAGTGATTTTGATGTCTTTAAGTACTCCATCGGCAACATCAACGTACACAGTTATCTGGTCACCGCAGAGTGGATTAAATCCTTCGGTGCATACAGCCGGGGGCGTTGGAAGCTCACCACGGTTACGGGGTGAGCGGTAGTGGTCCATGATGATTTCTTTGTAGAGATCTTCGAGCCCAGCCATGATTAACCAAACATTCCAATGGCACTGGTGAGTGCTTCGAGAAGTACATCTGTGTCTTGTGCAAGTGAGTATGGTCCGTACGAAATTCGAGCTGTTGCGTTAAGACCGAATCGCTTCATTAGTGGCTTGGCACAGTGGTGGCCAGGTCGAACACAGACTCCGAACTGATCGAGCATCTGTGCAACATCGTGAGGGTGAACGCCATCAACATCAATACTGATAACGCCGCCACGCTCTGTCATGTCTCGAGGTCCAATTACGCGGATTCGTCCAGAGAACTGCAGCTCGAGTCTCGTCAGTGCATCACCAGTGAGGTCGTGCTCATGTTGAGCAATGTTCTGCATTCCAAGGCCTGTGAGGTACTTGACCGCAGCACCGAGGCCGGCTGCTTCAGCAATTGGTGGTGTTCCCGCTTCAAAGCGTGTTGGTCCATTTGCAGGTGTAAATCCATCAACTGAAACATCGGCAATCATTCCGCCGCCACCGAGGAAAGGAGGCATAGCGTCAAGGATTTCCTTACGAGTCCAAAAGATGCCAATGCCAGTTGGCCCAAGCATCTTGTGTGCTGAGAAGCACATGAAGTCAACGTCTAAGTCTTTAACGTCAGTGACACTGTGCGCAACTGACTGTGCAGCGTCTACGGCAATAAACGCACCATTCTTGTGAGCATTCGCACTGAGTTCTTTGATGGGATTAATGGTGCCGAGCACGTTAGACATACCCGTGACTGAAAGTAGCTTCACGCCCTTCATCAGTTCATCAATGTTTGAAAGGTCAAGTCTGAAGTCATCAGTAACTGGGATGAAGCGAACTTCAAATCCGAGCATCTCTCGAAGCTGGAACCACGGAACAATATTTGCGTGGTGCTCCATTTCAGTTAAAAGGACAACATCACCTTTTTTAAGGTTTGCCACTCCCCATGACTTTGCGAGCAGATTGAATGACTCGGTGCAATTCTTAGTGAAGACAATTTCTTCTGCTCCTCCTGGAGCATTGATGAACTTTGCAATAGCGCGCCTCGCGCCTTCGTATTCTTCGGTGGCTTCAGCGGCTGTCTGAAAAACAGAGCGGTGAACATTGGCGTGGTGAAGTTCATAGTGGCGAGACATTGCTTCAATGACTGCACGTGGTGGGAGTGACGTTGCACCTGAGTCCAGGTAGGTAATTGGCCGACCATTAATGACGCGCGTTAACTGCGGAGTGTCGGCTCTAACTAGTGCAGCGTTAAAACTGGTCACGCGCTAACCGGGCGCCAAGCATCGTAACCCTCGTGTTCAATCTTCTCGGCGAGTTCTGCTCCACCAGAATGAACAATTTTTCCATCAACAATGATGTGAACACGGTCAGGCTTAATTTCTTCCAGAAGCTTTACGTAGTGGGTAACAACTACAACACCCATGGTTGGATTTTCTTCGCGAACGGTGCTGACTCCTCGAGCAACAATACGAAGTGCGTCGATGTCGAGTCCAGAATCAGTTTCGTCGAGGAAGGCAATGGTTGGCTCCAAGAGTGCCATCTGCAACACTTCGTTGCGCTTACGTTCTCCACCAGAAAAGCCGTCATTGAGATGACGTTCAGCAAACGCTGGATCCATTCCGAGACGTTCCATCCATTCCATGAGATCGAGTCGAACTTCTAGAACACTCAATTCTTCGAGACCCTTACGAGCAGCAATGGCTTGACGAAGGAACTGCACCACTGATACGCCGCTAATTGCTTCGGGGTACTGGAATGCGAGAAAGATGCCAGCACGGGCTCGCTGGTCGGCAGACCATGTGGCGATGTCTTCTCCATTGAGAAGAATTTGTCCCTCGGTGACGGTGTAACCGGGGTGGCCCATAACAACACTGGCGAGTGTTGACTTACCTGCACCGTTTGGTCCCATGAGGGCGTGTACTTCACCGACGTTGACAATGAGGTCGACGCCACGAAGGATTTGAGAATCCTCAGCTTCAACATGGAGATTCTTGAGTTCTAATAGGGGTGCAGGCACATAGAGAGCCTACCGGTGATATTGGGTATTTAGCCCAAATATTTACCAGCCCCGCTCTATCCACTCCGCCAAAAGAGGCCGTTCATTTCCAATGGTTGAAGACTCGCCATGCCCAGGCCAGAAGGTGGTTTCATCACTGAAGTTCTCGTAGAGCTTTTCGAGTGAGCCAATGATCGTGGTGAAGTCTCCACCTTCGAATGTCGCATTTCCCGGCCCACCAGGAAACAGCGTGTCGCCGGTGAAAAGTAGCGGAGTATTTAATAGTGCGAAACACGTGCTGCCTGGAGTGTGCCCAGGGGTGTGCAGCGCACGTAGTCGCAGTGATCCACAGGCAATAAGAGCCTGGTCAGCGATTGTTGCGTCGTAGCTTGAAAGCATCTGCTTGTCAGCTTCACCAACAAGTACAGGTATTTGCTGAGCTCTGAATTCCTCTACGGCTCCAATGTGGTCCCAGTGGCCGTGGGTCGTGAGTACTTTTTTAACGTTGAACTTGGTGGCGGCCTCGAGCAACAGTTCAGCCTCGTTAGCGGCATCGATAAGCACAGATTCGTCAGTTTGTCGACAACTAATGATGAATACGTTGTTCGAAAGGGGTCCTACGACCAGTCGACGAATCTCAGCATTCTCGTTACTCCAAAGAAGTTCTACCTTTTCCATCCCTTAAGACTGCCACTTTCGCGAGGGGTCTCGGATTTTGGCTAATGTCACATAGGACTGGCTACCCACCAGTAAGAGGAAAAGGACATCATGAATTTCGGATTCAGCGAAGAACAAGACGAACTACGCAAGATGGTTAAGCGCTTCTTGGAAGAGAAGTCACCAGAGACAGAAGTACGACGCGTCATGGCAACTGATGAGGGATACGACCCTGCAGTGTGGTCAATGATGGCGAACGAACTCGCGCTACAAGGACTCGGCATCCCCGAGGAATTCGGTGGCCAGGGTTACGGACCAGTTGAGCTGTACGTTGTCTTCGAAGAAATGGGTGCAGCGCTCCTTTGCTCGCCATACTTCTCAACAGTTGCTCTTGCATCAAACGCACTTCTCCAAGTTGGTACTGATGCCAACAAGAAGGCGTACCTCCCAGGTATTGCATCTGGAGAAACAATCGCAACACTCGCACTAACTGATGAAGCTGGTGACTGGGACCTTTCAAAGATCAAAGTAACCGCTACTGGTTCAGGTGACTCATTCAAGATCAACGGAACATTTAGCTACGTAACTGACGCCAACACCGCGTCACTTATCTTGGTTCCTGCTCAAACTTCTAAGGGTCTTTCACTTTTCGCTGTTGCTGGTGATGCTGCTGGAGTTACACGCACGCTTCTTGCAACCATGGACCAGACTCGCAAGCAGTCAAAGGTTGAACTGAAGGATGCTGCTGGTGTGCTTATTGGTACTGAAGGCGCAGCTCTAGCTGGACTCCAGTCAACATTGCAGATTGCAGCTTCTGCACTTGCTGCTGAGCAGGTTGGTGGTGCACAACGTGTACTTACAAACGCTGTTGAATACGCCAAGCAGCGTGTTCAGTTCGGTCGCCCAATTGGTTCATTCCAGGCAATCAAGCACAAGTGTGCAGACATGCTCCTCGACGTTGAGTCAGCTAAGTCAGCTGCGTACTACGCAGCATGGGCTTCACAGGAGATGAGCGACGAGTTGCCAATTGCAGCGAGCCTTGCGAAGTCATTCTGCTCAGAGGCATACTTCCACTGTGCAGCAGAGAACATTCAGATTCACGGTGGAATTGGATTCACATGGGAGCACCACGCTCACCTGTACTTCAAGCGCGCCAAGAGTTCTGAACTGTTCCTCGGTGAGCCTTCATATCACCGCGAACTACTCGCTACTCGTCTAGGTATCTAATTCTGTGCTCGACCACGAGCAACTTGAAAGCGGATCGTCTCACTTAGAACTACGAATTGCGACGAGTTCTGCATCGGAAAAAGCTGGGCACATTCTCATATTGATGCATGGACTGCCACGCACCATGGGCATGGGTCGCCAAGCGGCGGGACTACTACCTGAACTCGCAGAACACTTAGCGAATGAATCTGGCTGGACAGTCGCAACTGGAACACTGTCTGGCGTTGGTGGCAGTACTGGAACGTTTTCAGCTACGCAGTGGAAACAAGACATTGCAACTGTCATAGAACGAATTACTAAAGAGAAGCAGCGCATTTCACTCGCCGGTTTTGGATTTGGTGGTGCGCTCGCTCTCAATACGGCTGCAACTGATGACCGAATTCAAGGTGTTGCCACATTTGCAGCTCCTGCTCATATGCAGCAGTGGAGCGGGTCAGCAGAGGAATTACACCGCGGAATAAAAGTTGCGGGCGTAGTGAGCGACAGCGTGCCACTGATGTCTGCGAAAGAACTGTTTGAAGATGTTGTTGCCATTGACCCACTAGGCGCTATTGCAACAATTCCACCTAGACGACTGCTCATTGGTCATGGATCTGACGACATTGAAGTTCCCGCGCAAGATGCGAGAGACCTCGTTGACGCGGCGCAACAACACGCCGAACTTCGAATTATTCAAGGGGCGGGTCATCAACTGCGAGCAGATCCTCGAATGGTTGCAACCTTGCTTGGTTGGCTAGACCGTCACTAAGAGCCAAAGACTCTGGTCAGTTCTTCTTTCATTTCACTCGCGGCAGTTTCGGGGTCGCTTGATTCAGTGAGCGCTCGAACAACAACAAAGTTGTGAAGCCCAGCTACGGCGAGATCAAAAATATTGTTGGCGTCAACGCCACCAGTTACAAATACTGGTCGGTCGCTACGAGCTTGACACTCAAGGGCGTAGGAAATTCCTGTGGGTGCTCTACCTGGCTTTGTTGGTGTTGCAACAATTGGTCCGGCACTTAAATACGTGGCGTCAGTTGTTAGGCCCTGTGTGAATTCATCAGTGCTGTGAGTTGAAAGACCAATGATTGCATCTGGTCCAAGTAGTTCACGACAACGTGCCACGTCAACGTCATCTTGACCCACGTGAACGCCGTCGGCACCAACTTCGAGCGCAAGTTCTGGCGAATCATTCATGATGAATGGGACTCCGTAGTCACGACAAATTGGAACCATTATTTTGGCGGTCTTAATTCGTAGTTCATCATCAAGATTTTTTTCGCGCAGCTGCACAATGTCAACGCCTCCGTGAAGGACCGAGGATAAGAACTTTGACATATCGTCTCGGTGCGGAACACAGAGGTATAAACGGCGTGAAGATAGGTCCGGCATCCATGACACCTTAGAAGGAATACTTGGCATACTTTCGCGCTGAATGTAGGGCAGAATAGAGAGATGCAGATACCCGCTAAAGCTGACTATGCCATTAGGGCATTGCTTACGCTCGCGGCGAGCGAAGAGTCAATCAGTGCTGAGCACTTAGCTGAAGAGCAAGGTCTGCCGGCAAAATTTCTTGGAGCAATTCTTTCTGATCTTCGCCGTGGCGGAATGGTCACTAGCCAGCGCGGGCCAGAAGGTGGGTTCAAACTTGCACGTGATCCTGATCAAATAATGATTGCGGACATTCTTCGAGTTGTTTCTGGGCCAATGGCTGGTGTGCGTGGAATGCGTCCTGAGACTCTTGAATACGGCGGAGAAGCAACACATCTTCGAGATGTTTGGGTAGCTGTTCGTGCTTCACTTCGTGAAGTACTAGAACATGTGACTCTTGGTCAGGTGCTTCGAGGAGAACTCCCAAAGGCCGTTACGCGCTTCACCGATGACCCGGATGCGTGGATTACTCGAGTCATATGAAAAGAATTCACACCGACGGCGCATGCCGTGGCAACCCGGGACCTGGCGGTTGGGCATGGGCGAGTGGCACTGAAGAGTACGCAAGTGGCCACCACGAACACACCACTAATCAGCGCATGGAAGTCCTTGCGGTCATTGAAGCACTGAAGTCAAATGGCGACAGCGATATTGAAATAGTTTCTGACTCCACGTACGTTGTTAAGTGCTTTAACGACAAGTGGCACGTTGGTTGGTTTCGCCGTGGGTGGAAGAACTCCCAAGGCCAGCCAGTAGCCAACCGAGACCTCTGGGAGGAGCTTTTTGCTCTCGTCCTAAACAGTGGGCGCAACATCACATTTACCTGGGTAAAAGGCCATTCTGGGGACGTTATGAACGACTTCTGTGATGTGCTCGCCACTGAGGCGGCAGACCGGCAAATAGGCCGTCAGTCATAGGCGTTCACCTGGTTTCAGCTCTCGCTAGTACATTAGGATTCCCCAGGGGGGCTTTCGTCTAGCGAGTTAGGAATTGTCGTGACAAACGAGGTCCAAGAGTTCGATGTAGTGGTGATTGGTGGTGGCCCAGGAGGCTACGCCGCCGCTCTCTATGGTGCCGCAGCAGGTTTAAACGTTGCTGTAATTGAGCGAGACAAAGTTGGAGGTACCTGCCTTCACCGTGGTTGCGTTCCCGCAAAAGAATTTCTCGAAACGGCACACGTTCGTCGCACACTCGCACACTCCAGCGATTTTGGAATTACTACCGGTGACGTGAAAGTAGATTTCGCAGTCAGCCAAGCTCGCAAGAACGAAGTTGTCGACCGACTCTTTAAGGGAGTGTCTGGACTTCTAAAAGGTCGCAAGGTCACAGTCTTCGAAGGTACTGGGCGTCTTGACAAGGATCTAAAAGCAACTGTTGTTGACGGTGCCGATGCCGGGAAAATTGTTCAAGGCAAAAACATCATCCTCGCCGCCGGATCAGTTCCACGCACAATTCCAGGTTTTGACATTGACGGAAAAATCATTGTCACTTCTGACGAGTTCTTAGACCTCACCACACTTCCAAAGACTGCTGCAGTAATTGGTGGAGGCGCAATTGGTTGCGAGTTCGCTTCAATGCTCAGCGACATGGGATCTGAAGTAACAATTCTTGAAGGACTACCGACCATCCTTCCGCTCTGTGACGCTGAAGTGGTTAAGTCAGTAGATCGTGCATTCAAAAAGCGTGGCATCAAAATTCAGGCTGGCGTAAAAATCACTGGTCACACACCAAATGCAAACGGAACAACCGTGAGCGTTGAGGGTGGAGAAAACATTGATGTTGAAATGGTCGTTGTCTCGGTTGGACGTCGTCCACGCACCGAGGGACTACTGGGCGACTCAACTGGCGTTGTTATCTCCGATAAGGGATTTGTTGATGTAGACAGCTACATGCGCACTGGTGCTGCAAATGTCTATGCAGTTGGTGACGTTGTTGCAACGGCACAGCTCGCGCACGTGGCCTTCGCTGAAGCAATCGTTGCCGTGAAGACAATTCTCGGAGAATCAGTGTTGCCTGTTGACTACGACCGTGTGCCATGGGCAATTTACTCAAACCCTGAAGTTGCATTCTGTGGTCTTACGGAAGAAGCCGCTAAGGCCAAGGGCTATGACGTTGTAGTTAAGAAGGACCCATTCGCCGGTAACAGCCGTGCACAGATCATTGGTGAAACTGACGGAATGGTAAAGATCATTGCTGAAAAGCGCGCCGACGGAACTGCTGGCCAGATCCTTGGTGTTCACATGTCTGGCCCGTGGGTTACAGAACAACTTGGTGCTGGTTACTTTGCTGTTAACTGGGAAGCAACTGTTGAAGAAGCTGCTGCTCTCATTCAGCCCCACCCATCACTTTCCGAGACGTTTGGTGAAACACTCCTAGCGCTCGCTGGACGAGGACTCCACGTTGGCTGATGTAACCCTCCCATCGCTCGGTGAATCTGTAACCGAAGGAATCATTACTCAGTGGTTCAAAAAAGTCGGCGACGTCGTCGCACGTGACGAAGCTCTCTTTGAAGTTTCAACCGACAAGGTTGACTCTGAAATGCCATCACCATTCGCTGGTGTCCTCACGCAGATCTCTGCTCAAGAAGGCGACACCGTTCAGACCGGTGCTGTTGTTTGTGTCATTGATGAAAACGCAACGGCCGCAAGTGCAGCTCCAGCTTCTGGCCCAGAACCTGCAGCCCCAGCCCCTGCTCCTGTTGCAGCACCAGCCCCTGCTCCAGTAGCTCAGGCACCTGCTCCTGCTCCAGTTGCAGCAACGCCGGTTTCTTCTCAGAGCACCGGACCTGGCGTAGTTGCTTCTCCAGTTGTTCGACGAATCTTGCTTGATGGCGGCATTGACCCAGCCAGTGTTAATGGCACTGGTCCCGGAGGATCAATTACTCGTCGTGATGCTGAGCGTGCAGTACTCCAAGGTGGCGAAACAGAAGCTGCATTCCCAGTTTCCAGTGGTCGCAAGCGCATGGCTGAACACATGGTTGTTTCTTCGCAAAGCACCCCTCACGGTTTCGTTGCTATTGAAGTAGACGCCGACATTTTTGCCAAGCTCGCTAAAAAGGGTCGCGAAAGCAAAGACGGCATCACCATCACTGACGAAATGGTCGTTGGTCTCGCTGCAGTTCGCGCACTAAGCGACTTTGAGTACTTGAACGCAACATTCCAAGGTGAAGAAATTGTTGTTCACCGCACCGTTAGCTTGGGCTTTGTTCGCTCACTTGATGAAGACGGCATGTTGGTACCGGTTGTTCACGCTGCAGCAGGTCTGACGCTTCGCGCTCTTGCTCGCAGGGTAAGTGAACTTGATGAGCGACTGAGTGAACGTCAAATGACTGCTGACGATCTCATGGGTGGAACATTCACGCTGATGCGCTCACCAAGTCCTCACACGCTCTACACAGCACCAATCATCATTCAGCCTCAAGTAGCTGTTCTCTCTATTGGATCAGTTCGTGAAGTGCCAGTAGTAGCCAAGAAAAAGAAGAAAAAGGTCTCAATCGAAATTGGCTACCGAATTGTTCTGGGGCTTTCATTTGACCACCGAGTCTGTGAGCCAGTCCTTGCCGCTGCGTATCTTGAACGAGTAGCCGAACTACTCGCAGGAATGGACTTGGAGAGCGAGCGCTAAATGTTGCGTCGGCGCCACCTCGGCAGAGTTCCATTCGCCGAGGCCAATGACTTTCAAAGAGCGCTTCTTAACGCCAAGGATGATTACATCCTTCTATTCGAACATCCACCTACCTATACCAAGGGTGTTCGAACTGAAGAAAAAAACATCCTCGCAGACTTAAGCAAACTCGATGCGGTTGTTATTGACGCCGACCGTGGCGGAGACATTACGTATCACGCACCAGGCCAAGTTGTTGCCTGGCCAGTTGTAACAGTCCTTGACGATCCATCATCTGGCAAAGTGCATAACGCACTGCTCGAAGACGCAGTTATTGCAACGGTCAAGAGTTTTGATGCTTCAGGAAAACTCGGCGTTGTTGGCAGGCTTGATGGTTACCCGGGTGTCTGGGCTCATACTGACAGCACTCCTTACAAAATCGCCGCAATTGGAACTCGAACTGAGCGAAATGACGCAGGTCTTAGAAGGACACTGCATGGCGTTGCGCTCAACGTTGAAATTGACCTGGTGGGCTTTTCTGCCATTGTTCCTTGTGGCATTTCCGAGCACCCCGTAGGTTCATTGAAGTCACTGGGGCTAAGCGTCACGGCTCTTGAAGTTGAAGAGCGTCTCGGTGAAGAACTAGAAGCACGGCTCGGTGGCAACGCGCAAGTTGCACACGTAGACCGAAGTCTCTCGACAACATCTTCTGAGCGACCTCTAATTCGCCGTCTTCGAAAAGCAGGCGTAGACCCTGATGCAGGGATCCCAATTCGATCTCGCAAGCCCGAATGGCTTCGTATTGAGGCGCACATGGGAGCTGAGTACCAGTCACTTCGCACGCTCACCGAAGATCTTCGCCTGGTAACTGTTTGTGAAGAAGCGGGATGTCCAAATATCTTTGAATGTTGGGAAAGCGGAACTGCAACCTTCATGGTTAATGGAGAGCGCTGTACCAGAGCATGTGGGTTCTGTCTGATTGATACCCGTAAACCAATGGCGCTTGATCCAACTGAGCCAGACCGTGTTGCTGAAGCCGTAGTTCGCTTGAAGCTAAAGCACGCTGTAATTACTTGTGTTGCTCGAGATGACCTCGCAGATGGTGGCGCCGGGGCAATTGCCGACACCGTTCGTGCAATCCGTGAACGCTCACCAGGAACAGACGTTGAAGTACTAATCAGTGACCTCAAGGGTGACATGAACGCGCTGCAGCTCATTATTGATGCACGACCTGACGTAATGAATCACAACATTGAAACAGTGGCTCGACTACAGCGTGCAGTTCGCCCTAGCGCTGGGTACATGCGTTCAATGACGGTCCTCGCTCGAAGTGTGGCGGCAGGGCTCACTACAAAGTCAGGAATGATGGTTGGCCTCGGCGAAACGGCAGAGGAAGTGGAAGCAACACTTGCAGACCTCGCCGCAGTTGGTGTGTCCATTGCAACAATTGGTCAGTATCTTCGCCCGACTGAGAAGCACTTACCGGTTGCTCGTTACTGGGAACCAGCTGAGTTTGATGAGCTAGCTCGTAGGGGAATGGCAATGGGGCTAAGCCACGTGCAAGCGTCACCGCTGACGCGCTCTAGTTACCACGCTCGTGAAGCATTGAGTGACGCAACGCCAGTTGGCGTTCCGACCCGTCGCTAATTACCAAATACGAACGCGCTGTTCGCTTGGCATAAAGAGCTGGTCACCTTCAGTAACGCCAAAGGCGTCAACGAACTCGTCAAGGTTTTTGACAATCTGGTTGCACCTGAACTCAGCAGGAGAGTGCGGGTCGATTGTTATGAGACGACGAGCTTCGTCAGGACGTGATTTTCCTCGCCACACTCGAGCCCAGTTAAAGAAGAGACGCTGTTCGCCACTCTGGCCACTAATTACTTCTGACTGATTTCCTTCGAGCGCAATTTTGTAGGCCTTGTAGGCAATGGTGAGTCCACCAAGGTCACCAATGTTTTCTCCAATAGTGAGAGCTCCATTGACGTGAACATCTGGTGCTGCTTCTGGGCGAAGAACGTCGTACTGATCAATAAGAGACTTGGTTCGGTTCTCAAATTCACTGAGGTCTTTTTCGCTCCACCAGTTATTGATGTTTCCGTCACCGTCGTACTTTGATCCTTGGTCGTCAAAGCCGTGACCAACTTCGTGACCGATTACAGCTCCAATGCCTCCGTAGTTGGTGGCGTCGTCAGCAGCAAGGTCAAAGAAAGGAGCTTGGAGAATTCCAGCGGGGAACACAATACGGTTCATTACTGGGTTGTAATACGCGTTAACCATCTGTGGGGTCATGCCCCATTCGTCACGGTCGACGGGCTTTCCGATTTTGTCGAGCATGTAATCAAGCTCAAACTTCGCGAGCGCGTGAAGGTTGCCAATTAGGTCATCAGCTTTAATTTCAAGTGCTGAGTAATCGCGCCACTTGTCGGGGTACCCAATCATTGGAACAAACTTTGAAAGCTTTACGAGGGCTTTCTCCTTAGTTTCTTCAGTCATCCAGTCAAGGCCCGTAATGCTCTGCTTGTAGGCAACCATGAGGTTCTCTACGAGTTGCAACATGCGCTGCTTAGCGGCTGGTGGGAAGTACTTCTCTACGTAGAGCTCTCCAATTGCTTCACCGAGGAATCCCTCGACGAGTGATCCTCCACGACGCCAGCGCTCTTTCATCTCTGGTGTTCCAGAGAGCGTGCGACCAAAGAAGTCAAAGTTTTCTTCTACGAACGCACTCGATAAATACGAGGCAGCTTCACTGATGATGTTCCACATCAACCATGACTGCCATGCAGCAGCATTGAAGTTCGACATAAGTGCGTCGAGGCCTTCGAAGAAGGGGGGCTGGCGAACAATGAGGGTGTCGAATGCACCACTTGGAATCTGGCTCTTTTCGAGCCAAAGTTCCCAGTTGAATGTTCCACTTAGATCTTGAAGTTCAGCAAAAGACATCTTGTTGTAGTTGAGTTCAGCTTCACGAAGTTTCACTCGGTCCCAGTGATACGACGCAATCTGAGTTTCTAGTTCCATGACTCGTTTCGCGTGTCCGTTTGCGTCAGCAACGCCAGCGAGCTCAAACATTTTGGTCATGTGAGTAATAAATGCAGTTCTAACTGATTCGTGCTCGGCTTCACGGTAGTAACTCTCATCAGGAAGGCTGATGCCGGACTGGCTGACGTATGCAATGTGCGTTGTTGAGTCTTTGAAGTCGGCGTAAATGAATGAACCAAAGATGCCGCTCATTCCACGAGTCCACTGTGTTCCAAGAAATGCTGCCAACTCGTCAATTGAGCTAATGGTCTGTGCTTCGCTCAGTTCTTTTGCGATTGGTGAAACACCAAGTTCTTCAATGCGCTTTTCGTCCATAAATGATCGGTAGACATCACCAATCTTGCGGGCATTGGATTCAGGGGCTGCAGCGCTTGAAGCACATTCATCAATAATCTTTCGCACGCGGTCTTCACTTTCCATGCGAAGTTCATCGAACGCACCAAAACGCGCTCGGTCGGCTGGAATCTCAGCATCACGAAGCCATACGCCATTTACGTGGCGAAAGAGATCATCTTGTGGGCGTACTTCGGACAGGACATTCGTTAAGTCGAGTGAATTGCTTGGGCCAGTTGTCATAGGGATTTACACTAACAACTCATAATTTTCTAAATACCCTTCTCTTGCAGCGACAGTTGTGATTACTACCAAATAGAAAGTGTGTATACTATGCGCATGGCAAGAGTGAATGTTTATTTACCTGATGAATTAGCCCAGCAAGCGAAAGAGCTGAAATTAAACATTTCTGCACTAACGCAAGATGCGATCAAAAGTCAGATGGGGGCCATGGCGACGAATAATTGGCTTGAGTCGCTCCGACGTCCTAAGTCAAGAACAATTTCACATGAGAGCGTGATGGAAGTCCTCAGAGAAGTTCGAGACGAAGCTCCCACTTACCATGGCTGATCTTGTAATTGATGCTTCTGCAATTATCGATTTGATTCTTGGAGGCGATCTTGGTGACGCCGTCTACAGACGAATATTCGGTAATGAATTGCACGCACCTGCTCACATTGATGCAGAAGTGCTTTCAGCATTTGGAAGAATGAATCGAGCTGGATCGAAGTCAGATCAAGAAACGCTTGAAGATATTAATGAATTTCTTGGAGCCCCGGTAACTCGACACGCCATTGGTGATCTGCTTATCGGAGCATGGTCGCGTCGCGACAATGTGAGCTTAAAAGATGCAATTTATGTTGAGTTATCTCAGAAGTTAATAATGCAAATCATCACCACAGACAAGGGTATGACAAACATTAGAAACGCTGAAGTAATCAGCGTGTGAGCTAAGCGAGAAAGTATTTAGCCTTCGGGTGATGGCAAATAATTGCATCAGTTGTTTGCTCGGGGTGAAGTTGGAAACCTTCAGACACAGTTACACCAATTCGATCTGACTCAAGCAGAGCTGCGACCTTGGCGTTATCCATTAGATCTGGGCACGCCGGGTAGCCCCATGAGTAGCGGCCACCACGGTATTGCTGGCGAAATAGTCCAGTAAGGGTTGGGCCGTCTTCTTCTACGAATCCAAGTTCTTCTCGAATACGTTTGTGCCAAAGCTCTGCGAGAGCTTCAGCCATCTCAACACCGAGTCCGTGAAGCATGAGGTAATCGTTGTAACGGTTTTCTGCGAAGAGCTCTTGGCAACGCTCTGATACTCGTGAACCCATTGTTACGAGCATGAAACTTGCGTAGTCCTGGTCAGGGCTTGTCGCTTCACGGAAGAAGTCCGAGATTGAGAGGAATGGATCCTTGTGCTGGCGAGGAAAGCTAAACCTCGTTGCTTCTGTAGTTCGAGTTTCGTCGGTGTAGATGATGAGATCGTTACCGTCTTTTGCAGCAGGGAAGTGTCCCCACACGACTTGAGGAATAAGCAAGTTTTCAGCTTTGGCAATAGCTAGTTGCTCGCGGAAGGTTGAGCCAATTCGTTCCTTGAACGCTTGGTCGTCTTCGCCGTCTTCAGGTCGAAAGCCCCACTGGTTTCTAAATAGTGCAGTCTGGTTGAGGAACTCTGCGATTTCATCAATCGACATTCCCTTAGCAACGCGGCTACCAATGAATGGTGGTGGGAAGAGAGGGTTATCTGTTTCAACTTCTGGGCTTCGCTCCGGTAGTCCTTCAGGAGTTGGATCTTCTCCACGGAATCGACGCTGCACGGTGCTTTCTGAAATCTCGAGCCCAAACTTTTCGTCAACTTCACCGGTCTTCTTTATTTCGCCGAGACGGTCAAGAACGCGTAGACCCTCGAAGGCATCTTTTCCATAGAAAACACGGCCGTCATAGACAGTGCGAAGGTCGCGCTCTACGTAGGTGCGTGTAAGTGCAGCGCCACCGAGCAGCACTGGAACATCACTGAGTCCTTGCTCGTTCATGAGCTGTAGGTTTTCTCGCATGATGAGCGTTGACTTAACAAGAAGGCCACTCATACCAAGTGCGTCAGCCTTGTGTTCTTTAACGGCCTGGATCATTTCATTGATTCCAACTTTGATGCCGAGGTTTACGACTTCGTAACCGTTGTTGGTGAGGATGATGTCAACGAGGTTTTTACCAATGTCGTGCACGTCACCCTTTACTGTTGCGAGCACGACTTTTCCTCGTCCACCTTGGTCACTCTTTTCCATGAAGGGCTCTAGATACGCAACGGCAGACTTCATTGTTTCTGCAGACTGCAGAACGAATGGCAATTGCATTTCTCCAGTTGCGAAGAGTTCTCCAACAACTTTCATTCCTTCAAGCAAGTGATCATTAACAATTTCGAGAGGCTTGATGCCACTTTCCATTGCAAGTTTTAGGTCGTCATCGAGCCCAGTTCGAACACCGTCAATAATTCGACGCTTCAAGCGTTCTTCGAGGCTGAGGTCGTCAAGCTTCGCGCCACCAGCAGTTGCTGCCTTTACGCCTTCGTAGAGTCCAAGAAGAGTTTGAAGTGGGTCGTACCCCACAGACCTGCGGTCATAGATGAGGTCGAGACAGACCTTGCGAGATTCTTCGCTGATTTTTGCGAGTGGCAAAATTTTTGACGCGTGCACAATCGCTGCGTCAAGCCCAGCTTCAGCTGCTTCGTGCAAGAACATACTGTTGAGCACTTGTCGAGCGGCTGGATTAAGACCAAACGAAATGTTCGAGAGTCCGAGGATTGTGCGCACCCCTGGCATCTCAGCCTTGATGCGCCTAATGGCTTCCAGCGTTTCAATACCGTCACGACGTGATTCAATCATTCCCGTCGATAACGGCAGCGCCAAGGTGTCAATGAAGATGTCTTCAGCGCTAAGTCCGTAACGCTCTACTGCGAGCTTGGTGATGTTCTGTGCGGCACGAACCTTCCAGTCAGCCGTACGGGCCTGTCCTTCTTCGTCAATGCACGTAGCAACTACTGCAGATCCAAATTCAGCAGCGAGTGACAAGAAACCGTCGAGGCGTGTTCCAGGGCCGTCACCTTCTTCTAAGTTCACGGAGTTAAGGATTGCCTTGCCACCGAGCCAGGTGAGGGCTTGGCGAGCCACAAGTGTTTCAGTGGTGTCAACCATGATTGGCACTGAAGACTGTGTAGCGAGTCGACTCATGATTTCGTTCATGTCACTTATGCCGTCAGCACCGGTGTAGTCAACACAAACATCCAAAATGTGCGCGCCTTCTTTAATCTGGTCGCGGCCAATCCCTACGCAGGTGTCCCAGTCGCCTTCGAGCATTGCTTCACGGAACAGCTTCGAGCCGTTGGCATTTGTGCGCTCTCCAACCATCAACACCGAGCGGTCCTGGCTGTAGCTCGTGGTTGAGTAAATCGACGCTGCTGCGGGCTCTAGAACTGGCGAACGCTTTGCAGGAGTGAGTGGGCGTACTGCTTCAACTACGCGAGCCAAGTGCTCTGGGGTAGTTCCACAACATCCTCCAACAACTTGTAATCCGTATTCAGAAACAAACTTAGATAAGTGCTCTGCGAGCTGTTCTGGCGTTAGGTCGTAGTGCATCTTGCCGTCAACAACGCTTGGAAGTCCCGCGTTAGGAAGACAGCTAATTGGCATTGGAGCAGACTCAGAGAGCGTGCGAAGTGGTTCGTACATTTCAACTGGACCGGTGGCGCAGTTAAGTCCAATGATGTCAATGCCAAGTGGCGAGAGCGCAGTGATTGCGGCATTTATTTCTGTTCCAGGAAGCATGCGACCCGTGAGTTCAATTGTCACTTGCGTCTGAATTGGAACAATGCGTCCGTGTCGCGCCATTGCACGGTGACATGCAGCGATTGCAGCTTTTCCAGAAAGGAGATCGAACATTGTTTCTACGAGCAGAACGTCAACGCCACCTTCTAGAAGCGCATAGGCGAGTTCTTCGTAGCTCTCAGAAAGAGCGTCGTAGGTGATCTGTCCAAGTGTTGGGAACTTTGTGCCCGGTCCAATTGATC
>CAIJWX010000134.1:0-4037 GCA_903824535.1 uncultured Actinomycetes bacterium
GGATCTGCGTGGCGCGCCGCAATGGAAGAAAAAGCAGTGGCAATCGTTGCGTGCACTCGTTCAGGCATGACTGCTCGAGCAATTTCCCGGTTCCGCCCACCAATGCCAATTATTGCCATCACGCCAAGCGAAAGTACCGCTCGCCAACTTCGAAGCTCATGGGGTGTGCAAGAAACCTTCATTTCCCAATCAACCGCAATTGATGATCTCTGTGAATTTGCCATGCAGCAGTTAAAACTTGCTGGCATTGCAAAAACAGGGGACCGCATTGTTGTAATGGCTGGCTCTTCTAAGGGCGGTGCTTCAGTTACTGACACCGTTCGAATGATTGTTGCTAGCTAATCCGCAAGCGAATGAGTACTGCGTTCTACTAACGCAGCTGTGAGTAGTGCCAATGAGGCAAGCGTTATTGAATTCCTTGAAAAGTAGGTTCCACAACCAGCCAGCCATGAAGTAGATGTTGCTAATCGCCAGTGATTCCACGGCACTATGAGTACTGCAATGTTGAGTAGTGCAGTACGTGCGGTCCAGGACTTTATGCCGACCTCAAGAGCTACAAAGAGCAAAATTGGTGCGTAGGTGAAGTAGTGGTCCCACGCGACTGGTGCTCCAATTATCGATGTCATGAGAACTATTACTGCTGAACTGAATTCAAATGAACGCTTCCAAAGATTCTGAGCCGCGAACAGTCCAAGGATTACAACAAGTAACGATCCCACAAATGCTCCGATACTTCCAAACTCACCTATATGAAATGGGGGACGGTTCAACATTGATGAAACGCTAGAACTCGAAATCGGTGCTCGGTTAGTTAGAAAATGATTTAGTTCGCTTCCACCAAAAAGAATCTTCGAGAAATAGGTCCTTGCACTTTCTGGCCACAAGATAACTGCGCTCAAGGTGACGGCTGTAAATGTTGCAAGTGCCGTGAATGCCGCCTGCCACTGACGGCGAAGCAGCCAGACGAGAATAAAAATTGCTGGATACAATTTCAGTGCGGCCATTAGTCCTAGAAGAACACCTTGCGTTTTCCCGCGGATAATCAACCAGTCAAGTAGCACCGCGAAGATTATGAAAGTACTGGGTTGCCCCCAGCCCAGGCAATCTCGAACAGCGGGAAAAAGAAAAATTGATCCAATGCCTATTGCGCAGGAACTCAATGAAACAGTCATAAGTTTTTGCTTCAACACATAGTGCTGGGCAATAAACACTGTTCCGATTAACGCAATTATTGATCCGAGGGTCCACACAAATGCAAGGTGATGAATAGGAATCCACATAAGTGGCCACAGCAAAAGAATTGCCCCCGGAGGGTAGGTGAATGCTTGTGCGCCAAATGGAATGTAAATGTTGCCGGTTTGTCTCAAACTTTCAAGATTCGCAACTCGACCGAGAAGGTCACGGTGATTTCCAATTGCTTCGCCAGTGAAGTGTGATGCGTAGTAAGCGGATGCAACTATAAGAAGTAGTAGACCAATGAGTATCGAGAACTTCAAAAGCTTCGATGTGCGCATATTGTTACAGTAGTTCCGAAGTTTGCTCACTTACTTGAGGGTGTAATTCATTGATGAGTGGCTCAAGTAACGTGGTTAAGTGAATCGCTTCTCGGAGAAGGTCTGGGCAACCTACCGGCGCCTGCCTCAATCATCGACCAGCGTATTGGTCATAATTGGTTTTGTATTGCTCGGGAACATTGTTTTCGTTTCGGGTCTAATGAATGACAATCCAATTTCATGGACCTCTCAAATTTCTCATGTTTCTTGTCTGGTTACCTGTGGGCGTCCAATGACGGATCCCAATGTTGGTTACATCACCCAAGCGCTGGGTCATCTTTCAGCGACTGATTTGTTGCATGGACATATGCCGTACTGGAATTATTTTGAAGGTCTAGGAACGCCGCTTCTTGGCGAGATGCAGGCTGCGTCTTTATTCCCTCTGACACTTCTGTTTCTGATGCCAGCTGGTCTTTTATGGTTTCACATAAGTTTGGAAATCATTGCTGGGCTTGCGACGTATTTCCTGGTTCGTCGTTTTTTCCTTTCTCCAATGCTGGCAACAACTGCAGGAATTCTCTTTGCATTAAATGGGACCTTCGCATGGATTGGAAATGCTGTATTAAATCCAATTGCGTTTTTACCGCTATTGCTGCTCGGCATCGAAATGGTATTGGACGGCGCAAAGTCGAAAAAGCGTGCATGGTTTCTAGTTGCGTTAGCGCTTGCACTATCGCTCTACTCGGGCTTTCCTGAAATTGCGTATCTTGATGGGCTCTTCGCACTCGGTTGGACAGCTGTGCGAATGTCTTCACTTGAACGCAACCAAAGGTGGTTCGCGGCTCGATCACTAGGTGTGGGAGGTGCAGTAGGACTCCTCGCTTCATTACCCGTGATTGTTCCTTTTTACGATTACATGAAGGTTGCACACCTTGGTGGGCACAGTTCAGTTGACGCCACGGCACATCTTCCTCTTCAAGCGCTGCCAATGTTGTTTCATCCTTACGCGTACGGCACGTTGTTTTCGAATCTCAATGTTGCAAACTTCTGGGGCAACATTGGTGGGTACTTCACTATTAGCGTCACCGCGCTAGCAATACTTGGTCTTTTTGGAAGCCGCTGGCGTTCGCTGAGGATCTATCTCGGTGGGTGGATCCTTCTAGGAACAATGGCGATTTTCGATTTCTTGCACACCAGGTCACTATGGAATTTGTTGCCATTTGTAAAGTCAACGGCCTTAATGCGCTACATCAACCCTTCAGCAGAAATTGCCATGATCATTTTGGCAGTGTTTGCCATAAGCGATCTGCTGAGTGATCCACGTTCAGTGAAGCGTTTCAAGATCACTTGTGTTGTCGCTTTGGCATTTTTAGTGTGGTGCGCACTAGAGGCGAGAGCACTTAATCAGGGGGTGGTGATTAGTCACAGCGCTCGCTTGATCTTCATTGTTCTCGATGCACTGCCATTCGTTGCTGCGGGATCATTACTGCTTTTGAGCTGGTTCACGTCGAAGCGCTACGCAACGCTGCTTATTTGCTGCGTGCTCGTACTTGAGTCTCTCGCGATGTTTCTTGTTCCAACCGCAGAGTCACCAACGAGAGTTGATGTTGACATGGCACCAATTCACTTCTTGCAACAACATCAAGGCGAGCAGCGCTTCTTTGACATGGGAGTGCTCTGGCCAAACTGGGGCTCACAATACGGCCTCAATGAACTCAATCAAGTCGAGATGCCATTTCCTAAGGCATTCGCTAAGCACATATTGAGCAGTCTGTATCCGGGTCTAGATCCTGTGCATCACTTCACAATTCAAGGTGGGCTCATTGTTGGCATCCCTGCACAAGAGAAAGAGCTTGTTGCGTACTTTGCTAATTATGAAAAAGCATCAGTTAAATATCTTCTTTATCCCAACTTTGCGCATCTTGCTGGCAAGAAAACTTCACCAATCGTCATTTCGCCAGCGTTGATTGCACTCGGTGCTAAAGAGGTCTTTCACGATGACATGACAACTATCTATGAGTTGCCAAACCCAAGGCCGTTCTACTCAACGCAGTCCTCGTCGTGTCATGTAGCGAGCTCTGACCCTTCACTGGCGACCGTTATCTGTCCTTCAGCGACTACGTTGCTTCGCACTGAACTATCAATGCCTGGTTGGCACGCAAAGGTGAACGGTAAAGAAGTTCCGATCACCACGGTTGACGGTGTCTACCAACAGATCTCGATACCGGCGGGAGTGTCTCACGTCGAGTACAACTTCACGCCACCTCACCAGCGTTACGCACTACTTGTTGGTCTTGCAGCGCTGCTTTACCTTGCTGGAGCATGGGGTTTCGAAGTGAAGCGACGTAAAGATTCGCCAGTTCCTTCTACCGACTGAGCCAAGCATTACGGCTCAATCTCTGGCTCTTGAGAGATGAAATTGGTGCCCCCGGCAGGAGTCGAACCTGCGCACATGGCTTCGGAGGCCAATGCTCTATCCACTGAGCTACGGGAGCGTCATAAGTAAGGCTACCGGACTCATCTAAAGTTCTTCTATGAGTTCCA
>CAIJWX010000135.1:0-2002 GCA_903824535.1 uncultured Actinomycetes bacterium
CGCATTGCAGAAGAGTTCGACGTTGAAGTTAGCTTCGCTGCAAAGCCAATCAAGGGTGACTGGAACGGAGCTGGTGCACACACCAACTTCTCAACTAAGGCCATGCGCGGAGTCGGCGGCTGGGACGCAATCATTGCTGGCTGCGAAGCACTCGGCACACGCGTGAAAGAACACATCGCGGCATACGGTGACGGAATTACTGAGCGTCTAACTGGTGCACACGAAACTGCTCCATGGAACAAGTACTCCTACGGTGTTTCAAACCGTGCAGCTTCAGTACGTATCCCTGGTGGTGTGGCACGTGACAAGCGTGGCTACCTCGAAGACCGTCGTCCTAACGCGAACATCGACCCTTACCTCGTTGCTTCATTAATGGTGGAAACCATTTGTGGCGCAGCCGCCAAGGGCAAGAAGTCTGGTGCGAAGGCAACGCCGAAGAAGGCTGCAGCAAAGAAGCGTGGCGCTACCAAGAAGGCCGCGAAGCAGTCTCCTGCAAAGAAGACTGCAGCCCGTAAGCCTGCCAAGAAGGCAGCAAAGCGTCGTTAAGCATTTCTAAGAAGCCCGCCGCTTACGAGCGGCGGGCTTCTTTGTTTTTATGGCCAAATGTGCCCCCTACGGAATGGTGAGAGAATGGCTTCTATGCAAAGTCAGTCACAGTATGTACTTCGCACCGTCGAAGAGCGTGGAGTTCGTTTCGTCCAGCTCTGGTTCACCGACGTGCTCGGTCGCCACAAGGCTTTTCACGTCACACCAGCCGAGCTAGAAGATGCCCTCGAACAAGGCATGACCTTTGACGGCAGTGCTATTGACGGTTTCTCTCGCACCTCAGAATCTGACGTGCTCGCACGGCCTGACCTGACAACGTTCCAACTCCTTCCTTGGTACGAAGAAGGCGCTGGGATTGCTCGCGTGTTCTGTGACATTGTGAACATTGACGGCACACCATTTGATGGTTGTCCTCGTCAACAGTTGCGTCGTGTTCTTAAAGGTGCACACGAGCAGGGCTACACGTTTTATGTTGCTCCAGAAATTGAATACTTCTATTTCAAAGACCTCGATCCTTCAAAGACACCTCAACCAATCGACACGGGAAGTTACTTCGATCTTCTTCCAGACGACACTGCGAGCCAAATTCGTCGACGCACCGTGCTCATTTTGGAAGAGATGGGTATTGGTGTTGAACATGCGCAACACGAAGACGCACCAGGCCAGCACGAAATTGATCTTCGCTACACCGATGCACTGACTATGGCTGACACGGTCATGACCGTACGCCACGTGGTGAAAGACATTGCTCGCCAAGCCGGAGTATCAGCAAGTTTTATGCCCAAGCCCCTCGCAGGTGTCCAGGGATCAGGAATGCACACTCACCTCTCGCTATGGCGCGATGAGAAGAACGCCTTCATTGGAGATGGTCCGTACGGTCTAAGTGACACCGCGCAGAAGTTCATTGCCGGGCTAGTACATCACGCACCAGAGATCACCGCAATTACGAACCAGTGGGTTAACTCCTACAAGCGACTAATCCCCGCTGGTGAAGCACCCGTTGGTGCGGAGTGGGCTCGCTACAAGGCTGACGCACTCGTACGCGTTCCTTCAGTGAAGCCTGGGCGCATTGACTCAACGCGAATTGAGTACCGCGCACCAGACCCATCAGCAAACCCCTACCTTGCCTTTGGTGTAATTCTCGCCGCCGGGCTTCGCGGAGTGAACGGTAACTACGAGCTTCCGGCAGAAGGGCAGCGCATGGCGCCACTTCCACAGTCACTCGCCCAAGCTGTTGACCTCATGGAAAATTCAGAACTGCTGCACGAAACACTCGGGGAACACCAGGTTGAGTGGTTCCTACGTAACAAGCGTGCGGAATGGGATTCATACCGCGAACAAGTAACTGCATTTGAACTCGAGCGCTACCTACCTCTGCTGTGAGCATCGACATTGTCCTCTGTGTTCCCTCGTGCGAAGGGCCGGTCAAAAAGGCCTTTGAAGTCACGGGAGTAAC
>CAIJWX010000136.1:0-32566 GCA_903824535.1 uncultured Actinomycetes bacterium
AAGACCTCATCAAGGCACTTATAGACATACCGGCATCAACCGTGTGTTTGCTTCCTGATGTGTGTCTCTCAGAGGGCAGGTTCCTCGATGGCCTTTCACTGGAAGACCTTCCGCATCCAGTGATCACCGTTCGCACAACGGGTCAAGATCTGCGAAAGACACTTGAGTTAGTGCGCTCCAAAGGAATGGTCTCGTTATGAAAAAGCCCCAGGTAGTAATCGTTGGGCGACCAAACGTTGGAAAATCATCTCTCGTTAACCGTCTGGCTGGAAAAAGAGTTGCTGTTGTTGAAGAACATCGAGGCGTAACGCGCGACCGCAAGGCCGTTGAAGTTGATTGGAATGGCGTTACGTTTGATGTTGTTGACACTGGTGGATGGCTCGAAGTCGGTGACTCACTTGAATCGAAGGTTTCAAAGCAAGCTGAAGCCGCACTTAGCGAAGCTGACCTTGTGTTGCTTGTTGTAGACGTAACAACCGGACTCGTTGATGAAGATGGTCACGCTGCTCGATGGGCACTAAAAAGTGGCAAGCAAGTTGCACTAGTAGTCAACAAAGTTGACGACGAAATTCACGAAGCAGCTTCTTGGGACTTTATGAGACTAGGAGCAGGCGATCCACACACAGTTAGTGCTCAACATGGTCGTGGCACGGGAGACCTTCTTGACTTCATTGTCGAAGAACTAGGCCAACAGATCGCTGTTGAAGAAGCTTCTGAAGCTGATGATGACGGAGCACTACGAGTTGCAATCGTTGGGCGACCAAACGTAGGTAAGTCAACATTGTTTAACCAGTTAATTGGTGAAGAGCGTTCTGTTGTTCACGACATGCCAGGAACGACCAGAGACGCAATCGACACCGTTGTCCAAACTGAAGTAGGACTTATTCGCTTCATTGACACAGCTGGAATGCGCCGTCGTGCAAAAACAGAGGCTGGCCTCGAAACATATGCAGTGCTTAGAAGCCTTGATGCACTTGACCGTGCTGATATTGCGATTCTTGTCATTGACGCAACTGTTGGTGCTACTGGCCAAGATCAGAGACTCGCTGAAAGAATTTCTGCAGCTGGATGTCCGTCACTTGTTGTTCTCAATAAGTGGGAGTTGATTCCAACTGAAGAGCGTGACTCGGTACTTGAAACTGTAGGAATCAAGCTTGCGTTCCTAGGTGATGCTCCCGTCATGAAAACAACTGCTGTATCTGGAAAGGGTGTTCACCGCATTCTTCCTGCACTCTCAATCGCTGCAGCTGACTACGTTAAGCGAGTTCCAACCGGGGCCCTTAACAGAGCGATTAGAGACATCCAAATTAAGCAGCCAGCACCTACGGGAAAAATTCGTTATGCGGTGCAGGGTGCCACTGAGCCACCAACATTTACTCTCTTTGTTTCAGGAAAAATCCCATCGACCTACATGAGATACATCGAACGTTCACTGCGTGAACGATTTGAGCTAGGTAACCAACCAATTCGAGTTCGAGTTCGTACTGAATAATGACGAAGTGGTGTGAGGACTGTGACCGCCCGGTAGAAGGTAATTACTGTGAGGTCTGCGGCAGTCATATTCAAGAACCGACAAAAGAACCAATTCCTTGGCGCTGGCGCTTTTTTATATTCAGCACAGTTATTTACGTCATCTGGCGTATTTATCAATTAGTTTCTTGGTTAGCTCGCTAGGAGAAATATGCCCATTTACGCACTTGGTGACCGTGTCCCAACAATTCATGAAGATGCCTACGTACACCCAGACGCTGTCATTATTGGTGACGTTCGTATAGGTAAGGAATCAACAATCTGGCCTGGTGCAGTACTTCGCGGAGACTACGGAACAATCATCATTGGGGAGCGAACATCAATTCAAGATGGATCTGTACTTCACGCAACCGCAGAGCTGATGACTGTTGTTGGCGATGACTGCGTAATTGGTCACATTGTTCACCTAGAAGGTTGCACCATTCACAATGGTGCACTCGTAGGTAATGGAGCAAACGTTCTTCATCGTGCACAAGTTCACTCTGGCGCCACTGTCGCCGCAGGAGCTGTTGTGAGAAATGATGGAATAGTTCCTGAGAACGCGCTAGCAGTGGGTGTTCCTGCTCAGATCAAAGAAAATGCCAGTCACGGTCAGTACATTCTTCTTGGTGCAGCTCTCTACGTAGAAAACGGTAAGCGCTACAAAAAAGAACTTCGACAGCTCTAGTTATTAGAGACTGATACAAGCTTTTCTAAAGCAGTGCCTGCACTGCCATTAATGACACTCTGCTTTGCAATCTCAAAACCTTCACTGATTGTCGACGCCTTTCCAGCAACAATCATCGCTAATCCAGCGTTCGCACAAACAACATCAAATATTGCGTCTTGCTTGGCATTGAGGAAGTCTCGAACAACACCAACGTTGTGAGTTACGTCACCACCACGAATTTCAGAGACGTTATGGCTAATACCTAGTTCTTGGACTGCATTCACTCGTTTTGTTTCTATTGAACTGCCCTTTACATAATGAAGTGTTGCTTCAGATCCGAGCGATAGTTCATCAAGCCCATCATCAGAATTAACAAGAATCGCAAAATCAATGCCTCGCGCTCCAAGTACTGCTGCCATCTGTTCCATCACTTGATTATGTGAAACACCAATCAATGACTTTGTAACGAGAGCGGGATTGGCTAGAGGTCCGAGAACATTAAATACTGTTCTAAATCCAAGAGCACGCCTGATAGGTGTTAAGTATCCAAGTGCATGGTGAAACGTTGGGGCAAAACAGAAACCAATTCCTGCTTCTTCAACACATGCTTTTACTATGTCTGCAGGAGCATCAAGTCGAACTCCTAGAGCTTCTAGAACATCAGCTGAACCAACAGATGATGACGCAGCACGGTTTCCGTGCTTAGCTACCTTTACTCCGCTCCCAGCAACCGCGAGTGATGCCATTGTTGAGATGTTCACAGTGTGCAGCTGATCGCCGCCGGTGCCAACAATGTCCATTGCATCGCCATCAATGCTGAACGTTGTTGCCGATGAGATCATCGCGTCTACAAAGCCCGTCATCTCGTCGGCAGTTTCACCCTTGGCAGTTAGAGCAGTTAAGAAGCTCGCAATTAATGGGGCCTCAATCTTCCCTTCGAGAATCTGTGCAAGGGCGTCACGAGCCTCACTACGTTCAAGATTTGTTCCCCGAACAAGTGGATTTAGGACGTCCTGGGAAAAGGAATAAGCCATGGATATACGTTACCCCTCGGACATACGACTTCGAATCGACAAGTACGATTAGTAGATGGCGGCAACGTATTTGGATGACATTGTTGAGTTTCATAGGCAACGAGTAGTTCGTGACGCCAGGAACTGGCAAGAACGAGCCGAGACTCTTACTTACCAAGGACCATCATTTTCTGATGCCCTGCGATCGAATCCAAATGTTGCAGTAATCGCAGAGGTGAAGAGACGCTCACCATCTAAGGGATGGATCAACGAGAATCTAAATGCTGCTGACCTAGCGAAGAGTTATCTGGACGGGGGAGCGAGTGCGATCTCAGTTCTTACAGATGAGAAATATTTCAGTGGGTCGATTGCAGATTTAAATGAGGTTCACTCAGCAGTTTCTCTACCACTACTTCGCAAGGATTTCACACTCGGAGCTAATGACGTTCTTGACTGCGTTGAAATAGGTGCCTCTGCTGTCTTGTTAATCGTTGCTGCACTAAATCAGCAAGAACTTGAAGCGTTTTACAACCTTGCAGTTTCTGTAGGACTTGACGCACTCGTTGAAGTTCATGACGCAGAAGAAGCAAAGCGTGCGCTGGACATTGGCGCAACGATTATTGGAATTAATCAGCGAGATCTAAAATCATTCTCAGTTAATGCTGAATTAGCCGCTGAAGTAGCTGGATCTCTGCCTTCATCAATAATCTCAGTATGCGAGTCAGGACTTCGTTCGCTCAGTGATATTGAAAATGCAAGTAATGCCGGATTCGATGCGGTACTCATAGGTGAAACATTCGTTGCATCTGACGACCCTGTGGAATTGGTTCGATCCTTCGCCTCTGTTAAGAAGAGCTCCAATGGTTGAACTTGAACTACTTCCTTCCTTCATAAAAATATGTGGAATCACAAGCACGCAAGATGCTGAGTACGCAATCGATGCTGGCGCTACCGCAATAGGACTTGTCTTTGCAGCGTCCACAAGAAAGATCGACATTGCAACTGGAAAAACAATCTCCGAATATTCAAAAAATAGAATTCTTAGGGTTGGTGTCTTTAAGGATCAGTCTGATGAGGAGATTCTTTCAATTATTGAAAGAGTTGAGCTCGACTGTGCGCAACTTCATTCTCACTTGAGTAGTGAACTTGAGAAAGAACTTCGAAATCTAAACATTGCTGTCATCAAAGCAATGTCAGTTGGCACAGATGAGATTGATGAATTTGATGAGCACCGAGTTGCTGCAATTCTTATTGATGGTCCTTCTCCTGGAAGCGGCGAGGATCATGCGTGGGGGGACGTTCAGCAAAACTTCTTTCAACGGCCAATGATCGCCGCTGGAGGTCTAAATACAGCGAATCTTTCGCGAATTGTTACTTTGACCAATGCTTGGGGTGTTGATGTTTCTTCAGGAGTTGAGGAATCGCCTGGAAAGAAGAACCCCGCAAAAGTGAGTGATTTTGTAAATAAGGCTAATAAGGTGTTTGTTCAACCGGAGGACTCAAATGAGTGATGCAAAGACATTTATGTCAACACCAGATGAGCGTGGACGTTTTGGTGATTTTGGTGGACGATTCGTTCCAGAAGCACTGATGCCAGCATGCCTAGAACTCGAAGCAGCATTCAAAGACGCATGGTCAGATCCGGAATTCATAAATGAATATCAGACCGTTCTTCGCCAATTCGGTGGGCGTCCTACTCCGGTTACATACCTGAAGAGACTTTCTGATCAACTTGGAATCAATGTGTATGCCAAGAGAGAAGACCTTGCTCATACCGGTTCACACAAAATAAATAACGTCATTGGACAGACCCTTCTAACGAAGCGCATGGGCAAGAATCGCGTTATCGCTGAAACCGGCGCAGGACAGCACGGAGTTGCAACCGCTACTGCTGCAGCAAGACTTGGACTTGAGTGCACTGTCTATATGGGTGAAGTTGACACAATCCGTCAATCGCTCAATGTTTTTCGAATGGAACTATTAGGTGCAACTGTTGTACCTGTCACCTCTGGCAGCAAGACACTAAAAGATGCTGTAAACGAAGCAATGCGTGAATGGGTGACTTGTGTCCAAGACACTCACTACTGCCTCGGATCGGTCATGGGGCCACATCCATTCCCGTGGATGGTTCGAGAAATGCAAAGCATCATTGGTCATGAATCAGCTCAGCAGCTGATTGAATTCGGTGTCTCAACCCCTGATTTCGTTGTGGCATGTGTGGGAGGTGGATCAAACGCAGCTGGGATCTTTGCTGGTTTCGCTAATACTTCAGCTCGCCTTATAGGTGTTGAAGCCGCAGGTGGAGCTGCAGTTAAAAATGGCTCACCTGGAGTACTTCACGGAATGCGATCAATGCTCATTCAAAGTGAATTCGGACAAATTGAAGAAGCTCACTCAATATCTGCCGGGCTTGACTATCCAGGGATTGGACCAGAGCATGCGTACTTGGCAGATGCTGGGCGAGCAGAGTATTACCCGATTGGCGACGAAGTTGTCCTTGACGCCCTCCAGCTTCTAAGTGAACTCGAAGGAATTATTCCTGCTCTTGAAACCTCACACGCTGTTGCCTGGATTACTCGTGAAGCCGGAAAAACAATTCCTAAAGGTTCTTCGGTCTTGCTGAATCTTTCAGGACGTGGTGACAAAGACGTTGCACAAGTTCGCACTCTTCTTCGAGGAGAGTAGTGAAGTCACTCGAAACAAAACTGCGTGCTGTTAGATCTCAAAATCGAAAGGCACTAGTACCGTATTTCATGGCGGGACTTACCTCTGACTGGGTGCAACACGTTGAAGCAGCAGTTCATGCAGGAGCTGATGCAGTGGAGATTGGAATTCCTTTTAGTGACCCAATCATGGACGGAGTGGTGATCCAAGAAGCAGCAATTCGTTCGCTTGGAAACGGAACAACACTCGATTCCATTTGTGCAGACCTCGAAAAGAGCTCAATTGACGTGCCGCTCATCACTATGACGTACTTCAATATTTTTCATCATTACGGATTAGAGCGCTCAATTGGAAAACTCACACAATCAGGCATCGAAGGTGCGATTGTTCCCGATCTTTCACTCGAAGAATCTGGCACGTGGCATGAAATTAGTAACCAGCATGGTCTGGCCAATATCTTTCTAGTTGCTCCTTCAACTAGTCCAGAACGAGCAAAGCTCCTGGCTCAGGCCTCAGAAGGTTTCTGTTACGCATCTGCACGCATGGCCGTAACGGGTAAGGCCTCTGAAGAGGCAGATGCCTCACGTGTTGTGAGTGGGATTAGAGCTGGTAGCGATATTCCTACTTATGTAGGCATTGGAATCTCTAACCCCGAACAAGCCAAGGCAGCTGCCATGGCGGCTGACGGAGTAATTGTTGGCTCAGCATTGGTTCAACTCATCCTCGATGGAGCTGGACCAGCAAAAATCGAAGAATTCATATCCTCGTTCCGACAGGCGATTGACTAGTTTTTATACCTTTTGACTCTAGAATCTCAAAATATTTTTCCTTACGGGATCAGGTATTTTGTGAAAACCCTGTAACCCCTTGAGTTACCTAAAGGTAAGTAACACTTAAAAAATATCGTTACATTACCGCAATAAAGCTCCTGATTGCGTAAGGCTTTCTATGCGGAGGGAATTTACATAAATTACCTTTAAGGAGAAATAAATGTACGTATTAGGCGAATTTTTACTCTTGTCGGCGTTGCTTGTAGCTGTTCTTTCAGTATGGAACGGTCTTACCAGCACACTCAAACTTGATGGTCCTATCAAGATGATTCCAATCATTGGTTCACACCAAGACCTTGGAATTGCCATTCTCATGGTTTGGACAGTTGGTGTTAGCCCAGCTGCCGGCTGGGGAATTTCGACAAGCCACGCTTGGATGAACATCGTGATCAACGGTGCGATTGTTTATGGCTTCATTCCTCTTAAGGATGCAGTTATTTCAATGGTTTCAAAGGGACTTCGCGCCTAGTTGATTCAGAATCATTAAAAACGCCCGCCAGATTCGTCTGGCGGGCGTTTTTGCTTATAGTTAGTCTTTCTAGAAAAACCCGTGAAAGGTCAACTTGATGACTGAATCAAAATTAGAAGCCTGGTTAGAGGAAAGTCGCTCATTTCCACCAAGCACTGAATTTGCAGCTCAAGCGAATGCGCAGCCTGGGATCTATAACGAATCCTCATCTGACCCAGTTGCCTGGTGGCGTAAGCAAGCCGACCGACTTTCCTGGCACACGCCACCTACCAAGACACTCGAATGGGACATTCCTTTCGCCAGATGGTTTAGTGACGGAAAACTCAATGCCAGCGTTAGCTGTGTAGACCGCCACGTCGCAGAAGGACGAGCAGACAAAGTTGCATATCACTGGATTGCTGACGCTGAGGGCGAAGAGCGAACAATCACGTACGGCGAGCTTTTAAAGATGGTTTCTCAAACCGCCAATGCACTTCAGGAACTTGGAGTTAAAAAAGGTGACCGAGTCGCCGTCTACATGCCAATGATTCCTGAGGCCGTAGTAGCAATGCTCGCAATTGTTCGCCTCGGAGCAGCACACTCAGTTGTCTTCGGTGGATTCTCTGCTGACGCGCTTTCGAGTCGAATTCTCGATTCAGATTGCCACTTCGTTGTTACCGCCGATGGAGCATTCCGCCGTGGCGCAGTTAGCCCACTAAAGCCCGCAATTGATGAAGCGCTTTTGTCATGTCCGAATGTTGAAGCAGTTTTAGTAGTTAAACGAACTGGGCAAGAAGTCGAATGGACTGAAGGTCGAGATCACTGGTGGCACGAAATAGTTGAACGTCAAGATGAGCATCATGAACCAGAAGCTTTTGATGCTGAGCACACGATGTTCATCATGTACACGTCAGGAACAACAGGAAAACCGAAGGGGATTTATCACACAACTGCTGGTTACCTCGTAGGCGCAGCGACAACGTATTACAACGTTCTTGACGCCAAGAGTGAAACTGACATTAGTTGGACGGCTGCTGACATTGGATGGATTACAGGTCACAGTTACATTGTTTATGGACCACTCATTAACGGAATGACACAGGTGATGTACGAAGGTCTTCCAGACTCTGGCGGAAAAGATCGCTGGTGGAAAATCATTGAGAAGTTCAAAGTAACTGTTCTCTACACCGCTCCAACAACTATTCGAATGCTCATGAAGTGGGGAGAGGAACTTCCTAAATCTCATGATCTTTCTTCTCTACGACTTCTTGGAACCGTTGGAGAACCAATCAACCCTGAAGCATGGATGTGGTACCGAGAAAACATTGGAGGCAACAAGTGCCCGATTGTTGATACCTGGTGGCAGACCGAAACAGGAACCATGATGATCGCACCTCTACCTGGAGTCACAGCAACAAAGCCCGGAGCAGCCATGCGTGCACTGCCTGGTATTGGTGTTGACGTAGTTGACAATGACGGCAATTCAGTTGGTAACGGTGAAGGTGGCTACCTCGTTTTAACAACCCCATGGCCATCTATGACGCGTGGCATCTACGGCGATCCTGATCGTTTCAAAGACACGTACTGGTCAAGATTCCCTGGCAAGTATTTTGCTGGCGATGGGGCAAAAAAGGATGAGAACGGTGACCTGTGGTTACTCGGACGCATTGATGATGTCATGAACATCTCAGGACACCGGCTCTCTACAACCGAAGTTGAGCACTCGCTCGTTGGACATCACGCGGTGGCTGAAGCGGCCGTTGTTGGGGCGTCAGATGAACTAACTGGTCAAGCAATTGTTGCCTTCGTTACATTGAAGCAATCTGTGCTTGACGGTGGAGACGATCAGTCAGAAATTGTTGAACAGTTGCGCCAACATGTTTCAAAGACAATCAGTCCAATAGCCAAGCCTCGTCAAATTATTTTGACACCAGAACTTCCAAAAACTCGTTCGGGCAAAATCATGAGACGACTGCTTCTCGACGTTGCAGAGCATCGTTCACTCGGAGACGTAACAACCCTTACGGACCCTACGGTTGTAAACATGATCTCTGGTTTGATGGACACGCACACCAGTACCGACGATTAAGAGTTACGAGTCGAATCCCAGGCCAAAGAGGTCCATGATTTTGAGCCATAGATTTCTTTTTCCATGTTTCTCGTCAGCTCGTTTGAGTGCCCACTGCGTTAATCGAATGAAGAACCAGCGAAATGGCTCTGGTGGAAAAGGCATTGGCTTTTTTCTAACCATCGTCAGTTTCGTGCGCTCTGTATCTAAGCCATCTAGAAGATCAAGCATCGTGTTTGCGCCAAAGCGAGTGGATCCAACTCCAAGACCGGTGTAGCCAAGCACGTAGGCAGCTTTTCCCCCTAATGCAGTTCCCCAGAATGGTGAGAATCTCGTACACGTGTCAATGACACCGCCCCAGGCGTGAGTGAACTTGATTCCAGCGAGCTGTGGAAAGGTCTTCAAGAAATGCTCTGCCAGCGTTGCGTACGTTTCAGCGTTGTATTCAGGATCACTCGTAACCTTGCCACGGAAGTTATAGATCGCGTCATAACCACCCCAAAGGATCGAATGATCTTTAGTGAGTCGGTAGTAGTGGAACTGATTTCCGGCGTCTGAAACACCTTCATGGCCATCCCAGCCAATGCTCTCAATCTGCTCTTCGTTGAGTGGCTCTGTAACTAGTTGGTAGTCGTAAACAGGCACTACATACTTTCGAGCTTTCTTGATGAGGGAAGGAAATACGTTCGTAGCGAGCGCAACCTTGGCTGCGGTAACGGCCCCGTATGGAGTGTGCACACGAACGGCACCATCGATGTCTTCAAGCCGTTCAACCTTCGAGTTCTCAAAGATCTTCACTCCAAGTGAAAGACATGCTTTCTCTAATCCCCAAACGAGTCGAGCTGGGTCAACAAGGGCTGTTCCATCAACGTCATAGAGAGCCCCTTCATAGATAGGAGAGTGAATTCGTTTTTGAACTTCTTCCTTTGAAAGGACTTCAACGTTGTCACCAAATTCATTTCTAAGTCGTGCATCTTCAGCCATGTTTTCGAACTGCCAGGGAGCAACAGCAACGCTTAGCTCACCAGTACGTTCCCAGTCACATTCAATGCCGTAACGCTTTACTGTCTCTTCGATTTCATCAAGATTTTCTCGACCGAGTCGCTCAATAATTCTCATCTCATCGGCGAAGCGGTGCATTCCGTTACCAAATCCATGCGTTAAGGATGAAGAGCAGAAGCCACCATTACGACCTGAAGCGCCAGCACCGGTTTCGTACTGTTCAACAATGACAACTTCTCGACTGGGGTCTCTCTCCTTGGCGAGAAGCGCAGTCCAAAGACCGGTGTATCCAGCGCCAACAACACATAGATCTGCCCCCACATCGCCTATCAGGGCAGAGTGAGATTCAGGTTCAAGTGGGTCTGAGTCAAGCCACCAGAGTTCGGGATGCACGTCAGCGAGATGACGTAAGACGAAGGGATCCTTCTTCTGCATTTTGTGTCCAACCTTTGGTTGGAATCACCCTCTCTGGAAATACGATTTCGCAACTACTTCTATTGCGAACACCAAACGTCAGTCTGGCCTATGTATTGATTCTACCTATATTTCGAGTAATTGCTTGCAGGCCAACGAAGTAATGACTGCTCAAAAAGCCGTAAACTAGAAAACTACGCTTTATCAATACAAAGGTAATCATGAGACTCGCAAACGTTGCCGGACGCTCGACAATAATTTCAGAAGAAGGACTAATCGACGTCCAGACAGCTTCTAATGGGGCGTTTTCAAGTTCAGTGGATAAGGCAATCAATAATCTTGATGCCTTGAAGAAATGGTATTACGACACTGATCCAGCACCAACAACCGTGGCGACACTCGATGAAGTTATGAACCGAGCTGACCTTGGTCCTGTTATTGAAAATCCTTCTCAGGTTTTCGCAATTGGACTCAACTACCGAACTCACGCAGAAGAAATGAATCTCATTTTGCCAACACGTCCAATGGTGTTCACAAAATTCCAGTCATCTATAACGGGGGCAAACTCTACATTTCGAATTCCATCAGAAACAACTGACTGGGAAGCGGAACTGGTGGTTGTCTTCGGTAAGCGTGCTCGAAACGTTTCGGTACAAGATGCACTTAGCTTCGTTGCTGGTTACTGCACTGGAAACGATCTGAGTGATCGTGAACTGCAAATGGCTGGCACGCCAGCACAGTTCTCCTTTGGAAAGTCGCACGAGAACTTTTCTCCAATTGGACCATGGCTCACAACGGCTGATGACATCGAAAATCCAAATGATCTTCGAATTAGCTGCGTAGTCAACGGAACCAAATACCAGAACTCGAATACCAGTGACATGGTCTTTACTGTTGCGGAGCTTGTTTCGTACGTTTCTTCAGTCTGTGAAATTCGTCCCGGGGACATTATGTTTACTGGAAGTCCTCACGGTGTTGGTCAAGGACAGAATCCAAAGATTTTCTTGAAGCCTGGTGACCTTGTCGAGACAACAATCGATGGGCTCGGAACACTTCACAACAAAGGCGTTAAGTAAGCCCTAAAGGCTATTTAACAGATGTAATGAACTGATTGATGGTTCCAGCAGCTCGCTCGGGGTCTTGCAGCATCCACCAGTGACTTAGACCTTCGAGCTTGCTCGTAGTTGCGCCAAGCATTGAGGCCATCTCTAGCGAAGCTGTTTCATCACCGAATGGGTCTTCAGTTGGAATCAAAACCATTCCAGGAGCGATTGTCTTAGAAATTTGTGCACCCCACGTGGCATACGGATTAGGAGTTGCTGAACGGTAGAGATCGAGAATACAGCTGCTCATAGTTTCATCTGCTTTATCAGCAAGTTCAGTAGCGTCATTTTTAGCAACACCGAACATCTCAAACACAGCTGCTCTTGCTTCAATAGGTTGTGTGAGTTGATTTTTGAAAAACTCTTCACCGTCACCTGGGGTCTGCCAAATTTGAGCGAAGTCGTGCCATACATACGATGGATGAAGAGCATTACTTAGCTCTGCCGCCCACGAGTGAAGCAGCTCACCATGATTAGTAGCGACTCGGTAGGTGAGAAGTGCACCCCAGTCATGACCAATCAAATCAATTGGTTCGTTAATCTTCGAAAGTTCTTGAACTAGCCAGTTCGCGTAGTCGTCTTTAGTGGCTGCGAACCCAGCGGGTCGCTCGCAACCAAATCCAGGAAGCGAGAGAGCAACAGAATCGCCCTGTAAATGTGGTCTTAATTTGTTCCAGAGATCTGCAGTTTCTGGAACTCCGTGTACAAGAACGATCATTGAATAAACATACATCGAGATTTTGGTCGGGCTGGGGAGATTTGAACTCCCGATCTCTCGGCCCCCAGCCGAGCGCTCTAGACCAAACTAAGCCACAGCCCGTGAAGAAAAAATCCTAGTCGTGCTTTATTGACTTGATCTTTGAGAACCGTGTGACTGATCTGGTTGCAATAACCATGCACGAGCCTCACAGAGCTGTAAAACAATTTCTCCAGGAAGTTTATTTTTTATTGCCTCAGCAATACGTTCTTCAATTGCTGTTAAGAGATCATTATTGATTGTCATAGGTAGAACTTTCTAGCCGCCTGCAGCGGCACTCACTATCTCAATTACATCACTGTCTTGAACTGTCGTTGTTGCCCATGCTGATTTGCTAACAATTTCCCCGTTTATCGCGACCGCAATACCGCGAGGTGCAATTGAGCGGTTCACAAGCAGCTGTTCAACTGTGCCTTGAAACTGCAAGGACTCACCGTTCAAATTCATTGAGTGACCGCCTGAGCGAACTGCAGAACTTGATTAGAAGTTCTAGGCGCAAGGGTAATTCCATGTCGATAATGGCCAGAACTCCAGGCCCAATTCGGATTACCAAGCTCTTCAAAGAATGGTTCGTGATTTGGCGCAGCGGGTCGAAGCCCAATTCGAGTTTCAACAATTTCTGCAGTTTCTACTGCTGGGAACAGTTCGAGCGCGTCACGAAGTAGTCGCTGAAGTTCACCCGCTTCAACTATTGCTACACCGGTTTCATCAGATGAGGCTCCAACAACGTTGTAACCGCCTGGTCGACTTACCAAATAGATTCTTCGCCCTCTTATGAACCCACGAACCATTGGCTGATCGCTTCGATCAAAACCTTGAAAGTGAACAGTCATCCCTCTGACTGGGCGAACAACATTCTCGCCGCTTGTGAGCGTTCCCTTGGGATGGGCAGAAGAACCAGTTGCAATTAAACCAACGTCAGCGCTGAACGAACCCGCAGTCGTTCGTAGCTGTACGCCCGTTGACGGGCTGAGAATTTCCTCGACGAGTTCATTATGGACTATCACGTCAAGTTTTGCGAGCGCATCTTTAAGTACATCAACTACTTGATCTGGATCAACCCAAGCGTCACCACCAAGGAGAATTCCATCTGAAATACGAGGTGATATATGTTCAAACATGCTGTGGTGGTTCTCACGATCAACGTCTACAACATCAGCATTGAACTCTGTTGCAAGATCGAAATGCTGTTGAATAAGTCGTCGGTCACTATTGTCCCAGCCAACGTACAGAGTTCCAACATTGTGAACATCAATAAGACCGGATCCATCAGTGACAATTTCGCGCGAAACGCTTGCCCATTCAGAAGGAGAGCTCAGCTGAATCTGGAACTGTGACTCTTCACCACTCGTAATTTCTCCGCCCGGAGCGAGCATCCCTGCGGCGGCGAATGTTGCCCCACGACCAATAGCGGGGTCGAAAATTTCAACAGAAAATCCACTTTTTGCGAGACGATACGCACTGAGAAGGCCAATAATTCCGCCACCAACGATGATCACTTTCTTACTCACCCCACCAGAGTAGGCGTGCAGAGGGTTTTAAGTATTCGTTATACTTACTTACGGGTCAGCGTTGTCCCAACAGACAACGAATATGACAAAAACTCTCTACGACCCCCAATTCGAGCACGACGCCTGTGGCGTTGGAATGGTTGCTGACTTAACAGCAACTCCAAACCACAAAAACGTCTTTGATGCTCTCACCATTCTTGAAAACATGGAACACCGTGGCGCCACAGGTGCTGATACGGGTTCAGGTGATGGAGCAGGACTCCTCATTCAGATGCCTGACTCTTTTATTCGAGATGTATTTGAAAATGTCCCTGAACAAGGTAGCTACGGAGTCGCGTTTTGGATGATTCCAAAAAACTTGGAAACAAAGGACGTGCAGTCAACAATCAACAGTGCGCTCGCAAAAGTTTCACTCAAGTCAATTGGATGGCGCGTTGTTCCAGTTGACTCATCAATTCTTGGACCAACATCAGCCGCATCTGAGCCAGAGTTTGTTCAACAGCTCATTGTTAGCAACGGTGCAGAAAGCCTCGAGCGCTCACTTTTTGCTGCTCGAAAAATGCTTGAGCATGAACTCCCTATTTACGCATCATCATGCTCACCGAATGTTCTGATTTACAAGGGAATGCTGAGTTCACCGCAGTTACGTCAGTACTTTGACGACCTACGTGACGAAAGACTGATCACCTCAATTGCAGTAGTACACAGTCGCTTCTCGACAAACGTTCTTCCTCGCTGGGAACTAGCCCAGCCATTTCGTTACATCTCTCACAACGGCGAAATCAACACCGTTCGTGGAAACAGAAACTGGATGACCGCACGAGAGACCACTCTAAAAAGTGATCTTCTCCCGGTGCCAATTTCTGATCTCTATCCAATCATCACAGACAACATGTCTGACTCTGCGAGCTTTGACGAAGTTGTAGAACTACTTGTTCAAACAGGCCGATCTCTTCCGCACGCAGTTCTGATGATGATTCCTGAAGCTTGGGAAAAATCAACATTCATGAGCCCTGAGCGTCGTGATTTCTATCGCTATCACGCAGGACTTATGGAGCCATGGGACGGACCAGCCTCGGTAACTTTTACCGATGGAAAAATTGTCGGCGCAGTTCTTGACCGCAATGGACTACGTCCAGCGCGTTACTGGGTGACAAAAGACAAGCGAGTGATCTTCGCCAGTGAAGTTGGTGTAGTTGAAATCGATCCTGCAAACATTGAACGAAAGGGACGTCTGCAACCTGGACGTGTATTCCTTGTTGACATTGAAGAAGGTCGCATTATTGACGATGACGAACTCAAGAGCACACTTGCTGCAAAAGCTCCATACGGCAAATGGCTTAACGAGCAACAGATTTCTCTTGATGAAATTGACGCTCGTCCATGGCTGGCTCCAAGCCATGCATCAGTAATTCGTCATCAAAAGAACTTTGGCTACAGCGAAGAAGACTTACGACTAATCATCCGACACATGGCTCAAGTTGGCGAAGAGCCAATTGGGTCAATGGGATCTGACGCATCACTCCCAGCTCTTTCAACGCAGCCTCGTTCAATATTTGATTACTTCACACAACTATTTGCTCAAGTAACAAACCCACCTCTTGACGCAATCAGAGAAGAGCTTGTTACCTCTACTCGAGTAACCATTGGTGGCGAAGACAACCTCTTAACTGAAACAGATCGTCACGCGCACCAAATTGTTCTGCCATCACCAGTACTCAGCATTGATGAATTCGCAAAAATTCGCTACATCGAAGAGTCAGATAAGGCAAAGGGCTTTAAGACAGTCGTTGTCGAAGGCCTTTTCGATGCACATGGAGATGGAACACCAGGGGAGCGACTCGCAAAAGCAATTGACCGAGTTACCAATCAAGTTGTCAAGGAAGTACGTAATGGTGCAAACATTATTCTTCTTTCAGACCGCAACGTTGACAAAGAGAATGCAGCTATTCCTAGCTTGCTAATCACATCAGCTGTTCACCACCGACTCGTTGACGAACACCTTCGAACAAACGCTGCACTGATCATTGAAGCGGGCGATGTTCGAGAAGTTCATCACGTTGCACTGCTACTTGGTTACGGCGCATCAGCCGTTTGTCCATACCTCGGCTTTGAGTCGATTGACGACCTGATTGAAAAGGGTGAGCTCACCGCAGCTTCATCTGGTGATGCTCGTTATCAGTACGGCAAGGGTCTCAACAAGGGAATTGTGAAGACCATGTCCAAGATGGGCGTGTCAACTGTCGCGAGTTATGTCGGGTCTCAGCTCTTTGAAGCTGTTGGAGTATCTGACGACATTCTTTCGAGATACTTCCCAGGCATGAAATCACGTATGGGCGGAGTAACTCTCGAGCGAGTTGCTGGTGACGTTCTCACATGGCATTCAGATGCTTACGCACCGGCTGAGGGCGAGCGAATTGAAATTCGTAACAAGGGTGAGTACCAGTGGCGTCGTGATGGTGAGATTCACCTCTTCAACCCACAAACAGTTCAGAAGTTGCAACACGCAACTCGTGAAAAGCGCTATGACATCTTTAAGCAGTACACCAAGCTTGTTGATGACCAGAACGATGCCAAAGTTACGCTTCGTGGGCTCTTTAATCTGAAGCCAGCAGCAACTCCAACACCACTTGATGAGGTTGAAAGCGCATCTTCAATTATCAAGAGGTTCTCTACTGGAGCCATGTCCTATGGATCAATTTCGCCTGAAGCTCACGAGACGCTTGCAATTGCAATGAACCGAATAGGTGGAAAGTCAAACACTGGTGAAGGTGGCGAAGACGAAGAGCGCTTTGATACCTCAGATCCACGTTTCAACCGTCGTTCATCAATCAAGCAGGTTGCCTCTGGAAGATTCGGTGTAACAAGTCGTTACCTCGTAAACGCTGATGACATTCAAATCAAGATGGCTCAAGGAGCCAAGCCTGGTGAAGGTGGACAGCTTCCAGGTTCAAAGGTCTATCCATGGATTGCTAAGACGCGTCACTCAACACCTGGCGTTGGACTAATTTCACCACCTCCGCACCACGACATCTATTCAATTGAAGACCTTAAGCAGTTAATTTTCGACCTTAAGAACGCGAACGACCAAGCACGTATCCACGTAAAGCTCGTAAGTGAGCAAGGTGTTGGAACTATTGCTGCCGGAGTTGCCAAGGCGCACGCCGACGTAATTCTTATTTCTGGTCACGATGGTGGAACTGGAGCCGCTCCACTGACATCGCTGAAGCACGCTGGAACACCTTGGGAGATTGGACTTGCTGAGGCTCACCAGACACTCGCAATGAACGGTCTACGTAACCGAGTAGTTGTTCAAGTTGACGGTCAGCTCAAGACTGGGCGAGACGTAGTAATCGCTGCACTACTTGGAGCAGAAGAATACGGATTTGCTACTGCTCCGCTCGTTGTTTCTGGATGCATCATGATGCGCGTGTGTCACCTTGACACATGCCCAGTTGGTATTGCAACACAGAACCCGAAACTCCGAGAGAGATTCACTGGTCAGCCAGAATTCGTAGAGAACTTCTTTGAGTTCATTGCTGAAGAAGTACGCGAGTACATCTCACTACTTGGGGCAAAGACACTTGACGACATTATTGGTGACACCGACCGTATCTCTATTGAGAAGAACACCAACTCATTTAGCGACTTCGACCTAAGTGCACTGCTTCGCCCCGTAGACCACGACCAGCGTCGTCAAACCACAAAGCAAGACCACGAGATGCACGATGCTCTTGACTGGACATTTATTGACGAAGCAACGCGTGCAGCCACAACAGGTGTTGCAACAACAATTTCTTCAAAGATCAATAATGTGAACCGCGCCGTTGGTACATTGACCGGAAGCGCAATTACACGTGCACTTGGAGCGACAAAACTCCCACACGACCACATTCAAATCAACCTTGAAGGTTCATCTGGACAGTCACTTGGAGCATTCATTCCTCAGGGCGTAACTCTTCGACTTACTGGAGACGCTAACGACTACTCCGGTAAGGGTCTTTCTGGAGGAAGAATCATTATCAAGGCTCCAGCAGAATCAACATTCGAAACAGATCAGAACATCATTGCTGGAAACGTCATTGGTTATGGAGCTACCGCGGGTGAAATCTTCATCAACGGAGTCGTGGGTGAACGCTGTGCCGTTAGGAACTCTGGAGCAACGATTGTTGTTGAAGGAACAGGCGACCACGCTGGTGAATACATGACTGGCGGAGTAGTTGTAATCCTCGGTGACATTGGTCGAAACCTTGCGGCTGGAATGTCTGGTGGAACGATTTACCTCTACGACCCAAATAAGAAGATCCACGACCACCTGAGCGCCGGTGTCTACGAAATTGACCCTCTAGAGTTTGAAGATGACGCCAAACTCAACGACATCATCACACGATTCCTGAACGAAACTGGTTCAAAGAAGGCCGAATCAATTCTTAGTGACTGGCGAAGTTCACGTATGGACTTCGTACGAATCGAAACATCTGAATACCAACGAGTGAGAGATGAGCTCCGCAATGGGTAAGGTCACTGGCTTTCTTGAGTTTGATCGTGTCGGACCAAAGTACCGTCCAGTAGCCGTGCGCCTTCGTGACTGGAAAGAGGTCTACGAGCCTCAAGACGAGAAGAGCGTCTCTGAACAAGGTGCTCGTTGCATGGACTGTGGCATTGCATTTTGTATGCAGGGCTGTCCACTCGGCAACAGAATCCCGGTATTCAATGACGCCGCGTACAAACAAAACTGGGGCGAAGCCGCAGATCAATTATTTAGTACTAATAACTTTCCAGAATTTACTGGTCGACTTTGTCCAGCGCCATGCGAGTCGGCCTGTGTTCTTGGTATTGGATCAGATCCAGTAACCATTGAACGTATTGAATACGAAGTTGTTGAACACGCTTTCGCAAATGGATTCCCTGTTGACCGTAGAACTGCAACTAGAACCGGTAAGCACGTTTGTGTGGTTGGTTCTGGCCCCGCAGGACTCGCAGCTGCCGCACAGCTTCGAAGTGTTGGCCACGATGTAACAGTTCTGGAGCGAAGTGACCTTATTGGCGGACTGCTTCGTTACGGAATTCCAGAATTCAAAATGGAAAAGTCAGTGCTAGATCGTCGACTCGAAGTGATGAAAGACTCTGGCGTTGTATTTAAGACTGGAATCAGTGTTGGCGAAGATGGAGTGACTCTCGAGTCGCTTCGAGAAGAGTACGACGCAGTTCTACTAGCCGTTGGTTCAACTCGACCAAGAATGATTCCAGTACCGGGTGCTGAATTATCTGGTGTCTATCCAGCAATGATCTACCTTGAAGCATCGAACCGAGCAGTTAACGCATCAATCAAATCGGAAATCGACGTGAACGGCAAGAACGTAATCATTCTTGGTGGTGGAGACACCGGAGCAGACTGCTTGGGTACAGCACATCGTCAGGGTGCTGCGAGCGTCATTCAAATTGAGATCATGGAACGACCTTCAGAAGAACGTCCAGCAGATCAACCCTGGCCAACTATGGCTCGACTCTTTAAAACAACATCTGCACACGAAGAAGGCGGCGAGAGAATCTTCTCTACTGAAACGCTGGAGTTCAAGGGTGACGGATCACTCAAGGAAATTGTTCTTAAGGACAATGCAACTGGAGAAATAGTTACCAAGCCCGCAGATTTTGTATTTATTGCTGCTGGGTTTGTTGGTCCAGAATTAGACAATCTTGGGCTAAATCAGGACCAGTTCGTAACCCCTCGTGCGACCCTTTCTGTGGGCTCTAATTGGGCTTTAACGGGCATGGAATCTAAGAACCCAGTGTTTGCCTGTGGTGACGCAGTACGCGGCCAGAGCCTAATTGTGTGGGCTATTGCCGAAGGTAGAGCCGCAGCAGCTGGAATCGATAGGCATCTTCAGGGAGTTGCAAGTTCACTCCCCGCACCGGTGGAGCCATACAGCGTTTCTTGGTAGTTTTTCTACGTCTTTAGGGTTTGTTTCATCTACAACAGTAAACAGTGGGGGAATTATGAAAAGTACGATGCAAAACACGCAGTTGCTAATCAGAGACCTGATTAAGCACGGAGAGTTCATCTACGCCGACAAAAAAGTTTTCACAGTCTCACCAGATGGAGTCAGTGAAGCAACGTTCTTTCAAATCGCTAAGCGAGCTGAGCAGTTAGCTGCAGCCCTAACCAAGCTTGGCGTGAAAAAGGGTGACCGAGTTGCGTCATTCATGTGGAATAACCAGGCACACATGGAGGCATACATTGCGATTCCATGCATGGGAGCAGTGCTCCACACACTTAACATTCGACTTTTTCCTGAACAACTTAGCTACATCATCAATCACGCAGATGACCAAGTCATCATTGTTGACAACACGCTCGCGCCGCTACTTGCAAAAGTACGTGACCAAATTCCTAACGTTAAGCACATCATTGTCAATGGCCCTGAAGGAACCGGTGTTCTTGGAGACACACTTGACTACGAAACTCTCATTGGTGCAGAGAAGCCCGGATTTGAATGGCCAGACCTTGACGAGAACGAAGCTGCAATCATGTGTTACACCTCTGGAACGACTGGCAACCCTAAGGGCGTTGTCTACTCGCACCGCTCAACGTGGCTGCATTCGATGGCGTCAACATCAGCAAACTCAATTGGACTCAGTGAGCGTGATCGCTGCTTGTTGATTGTTCCAATGTTCCACGTCAATGCGTGGGGATGTGCGTACACAGCCTTTATGGCCGGTGTTGAACTCATCATGCCTCAGATGCTTTTGCAAGGTGAGCCAATCGTAAAGATGATCAAGGACTTAAAGCCAACAGTTTCACTTGGTGTTCCAACTATTTGGAACGATGTCCTTCGCGTTGCTATTGACAATCCTGATGTTGATCTCTCGAGTCTTCGTTACTTGCTCGCTGGTGGATCTGCAGTACCTCGTGTGCTCATTGAAACGTACCGAGATAAATACGGCATTGACATCATTCAGGGCTGGGGAATGACCGAAACAAGTCCTCTCGCAGCCGTTTCAATTCCTCCATTTGGAACATCCAAGGAGCAGGAGATTGACTGGCGTGTCAAGGCTGGGCGAATTGTTGCTGGTGTGAAGATGAGAGTCACCGCCGAAGATGGAACCGTGCTTCCAAACGATGGAAAAACTGTTGGTGAATTCGAAATCAGTGGTCCTTGGATTACTGGTTCGTACTTCGGTGTTGATGACCCAGAGAAGTTCCGTGATGGATGGTTGCGAACTGGGGACATTGGAACAATCGATGCATATGGCTACCTGGTCATTAGTGACCGCACCAAGGACGTAATCAAATCAGGTGGTGAGTGGATCAGTTCTGTTGAACTCGAAGGAACTCTCATGGGACACCCAGCCGTATTTGAAGCAGCAGTGATTGCTGTTCCAGACGAGAAGTGGCAGGAGCGTCCAATGAGCTGCGTCGTACTTCGACCTGGAATGACCGCTACCGCAGAAGAGCTTCACGCCTTCCTAAGTGAGCGAGTCGCAAAGTGGTGGTTACCTGAGCGCTGGACATTTATTGAAAGTGTTCCAAAGACGAGCGTTGGTAAGTTCGATAAAAAGGTTTTACGCGGCCAATACGGAGACAATGAGCTAGACGTCATTACGATTGGCTAATGCAATCATTTGATGAATTAGCTGATGAAGTGTCTGGCATTGAGAGTCGAGTTTCTGACGCCATTTACGATGCTCTACGCGCACAAGTAAATTCTGACGAACCTGAAAACGCTAAGGAACTGGAACGACGTCTTTCGAAAGTACGAAGAAGCTTACAAAAAGCTGAATCATTACTTCGAGGTGCAAGCGACGACTAATTCCAGGAATTTATTTCATTGATTACAAGTCGAAGACCAACATAGTTGCGTCCTTCAAAACTCGCGATTATTGAGTTTCCCGACTTAGTAAATTCTGGTGATTTTGAAAGCTGCGGAGTTACGTTTAAGAGACTCTGAACTTGTGCTTGTGTTGGTTCATTAACCAGATTGATGACAACCTGTCCGGAGTCAAAACTGCAATCTACATAATTTGAGTAGAACGTAAAAATCTCTTCAGCAGCGCTCTCTGCAGTGGTGCAGAGCTTTATTAACGCGGAATCTGGCTGTCCAATGTAGGCACCGCCAATGATCTCTGTTTCAAGGAAGTCGAGCCACTTAGACCAGAATGTTCCACCTGGAGTATCAATCAGCACTACAGGCGCTGGAGACGACTTTCCGGTGTGTATGAGTGTCAATACCTCATAGAGCTCATCGAGCGTTCCAAAGCCGCCAGGGAGGCATACAAACGCGTCTGCTTCGCGAACCATTGAGACCTTGCGAGTAAAGAAGTTCTTAACCGATACAACTTTGTTCTCAGCGTCAATGAATGGATTCGCATGTTGTTCAAAGGGGAGCTTTATGTTGACTCCAATTGTGTGATCATGACCAGCGCCTTCACTGGTTGCCTCCATGATTCCGCCACCTGCACCAGTAATTGACATCCAGTCAGCTTTAGTCATAATTTGACCAAATTCTTTAGTGACCTGATACAGAGGATGATCTTTAGGGGTTCGTGCGGAACCGAAAACTAGAACTTTCATACGCGAGCGCCAAGGTCCAAAAAGTTTGGCAACTAAAAGAAGTTCATCAGAAGCAGTATTTGCGATCAGTTGATCTAATTCGAACACAGAAATTATGAAGTCAGAGATTTATAGAGTGTTGTTCGCTGCACCAAAGATCGACCGAGTGGAGCTACTAGTTCATGCAACGTATCTGCGTTCATTTCTTGTCCGTGAACAGCACCAGCAGCGCGAGAGATATTTTCATCCATCAACGTTCCGCCAAGGTCATTTGCACCAGCTTGAAGAATTCGACGTGATCCTTCAACACCCATCTTGACCCAGCTGACTTGAATGTTGTTAATCAATGTCGCGTAGTGGAGCCTTGCAACAGAGTGCATCAAGAGTGCTTCTCTAAAGGTTGGACCGCGTCGAGATTTTCCGTTGATAAAGATTGGAGTAGCCATGTGCACAAAGGGAAGTGGAACAAATTCTGTGAATCCACCTGTTTCCTTTTGCAGATCACGTGTGCGAATTAAGTGCGTTGCCCAGCTACCGACACCCTCGACGGCCCCAAACATAATCGTGACGTTTGAGTTGAGCCCAACGCTGTGAGCTGTGCGATGAACCTCAAGCCACTGATCTGAGTTGATCTTGTCTGGGCAAAGAATCTTTCTAACTTCATCATCAAGAATTTCTGCCGCGGTTCCTGGAAGAGTCTTTAGACCAGCATCCTTTAAGCGTGTGAGGTAGGTGGCTAGGTCTTGCTCTGAACGTCGAGCACCTTCAAATACTTCAAGAGCACTGAACGCGTGAATGTGAATCTTTGGTGATCCCGCACGAACTGCTGCAACAACATCAATGTAGTAATCACCATCGAATTTTGGATGGATTCCACCCTGCAAGCAGACTTCGGTTGCACCCTTTGCTTCAGCTTCACGAACTCGTTCACTGACTTCATCGAGAGTTAGGAGATACGGGTCACCACGCAAATTAAGTGATAGTGGGCCCTTGGAGAAGGCACAGAACTTGCACTTAAACGTGCACACGTTTGTGTAGTTGATGTTTCTGTTGACCACGAAAGAAACATCGTCACCTACTAATTGCTTTCTGAGATCATCTGCAAGTTCGTTAATAGCAACAAGGTCAGCCCCTCGCGCACTGAAGAGCGTAATTAACTCTTCACGTGTGAAGTCATATCCTGGCTCATAACCACGAAGAATCGCTGAGATTTCACTTGTCTTTGATTTGCTCGTTGGAAGAGCAGGTGGAGTTATGTCTGAGCCAGAGAACCAAGAGTCGTCACGAGCGAGTCCAGTGGCATCTGCGTGAGCAAGCACTTTTGTACGAACTTTTGAATCAAGGAATTCTTGCTTTTGATCAATGAAGTCTGGATAGACAGTAAGTCGAGGTGTTAGGTAGAAGCCCTTGGCGTCGCATTCACTAGCGAGTGCGTCAACAGCAGGCCAGACACGTTCTGGATTTACGTGATCGGCTGTGACTGGAGAAATTCCACCAAAGTCATCGATCCCAAATGCCAGTAGACGAGTTGGGTCATCGCTCAAGTTAGGAGGCGCCTGAAGATGAATGTCACCAGGAAGTATTAATCGAGCAGCGGCAATGGTCCAATGGAATTCTTCATCACTTGCTGCAGGCTCATTTGCCATTGAAGTGCGTGGCTTAGGTAGGAAGTTCTGAACAATAACTTCCTGAATGTGTCCGTACTCTTCGTGAGCGAGGGCGATCGCTTCGAGAGTTTCAATACGATCTTTTCTGGTTTCACCAATACCAACTAGTAGTCCAGTGGTAAAAGGAATTTTCAACTGACCTGCAAAACGCATGGTGTTAAGTCGTCGCTGTGGTTCTTTGTCTGGAGCGAGTCGATGAGCTTCTAGTTCAGCGAGTGATTCGAGCATCATTCCCTGGGAAGCAGAAACATCACGAAGTTGTTCAAGCTCAGAGTAATAAAGTGCACCAGCGTTAGCGTGTGGCAACAGTCCAGTTTCATCCAGAACCATTTTTGCGGCTGCTGCAACATAATCAACGGTTGAATGGTAACCGCGTGCTGCTAGCCATTTTGCTGCTTCGTCATAACGAAGTTCAGGGCGCTCTCCGAGAGTAAAGAGGGCTTCAGTGCACCCAGCTTCTTTCCCTGCATTTGCTACTTCGAGAACTTCTTCAAGAGACATATACGGTGAAGCAACGTGTGCTGGAGCTTGTGCAAACGTGCAGTATCCGCAACGATCACGACAAAGTTTCGTTAAAGGTATAAAGACCTTTGGAGAATAGGTGACAACATAACCGTGACGTCTGCGAGCCTTAGTAAAGGCCTCACTAGCAAGATCATCAAGCGATTCATTGATCAGGTTACTGTTGTTAAACCCTCTAGTAATTGTCATGGAAGCATCCTAGAACTAAAGACCCAATAACGGCGATACTTCATTCAAGTCATCAACAATTAACTGAGAAACATGGCGTCCGCTGTCCTTCATGGCCCTAAAGTCGCTGGTCGCCTGAGCCATGTGCAAGTCATGGAAAGTTGTCTCTGGCGAAGAACCGGGGATCTGTATTGGCTTTGAACTGGGTCGCAAAATGATTTGAAGTGCAGCGATATTTTTAGGACCACCCTTATGAAGCTGTCCAGTTGAATGTAAATAACGAGGTCCGAAGTTGGCTGTAGTTGTTCCGTACTTTTCTTGAACCCTCGACTGAAGCGCACTCAGAGCAGGGGCAACACTCAAAGGTCCATAGACCTGCAATGTTCTGTATGTTGCAGCGCGAAAATCATGATGCAACTCATCAACGTCAAGATCTTCTTGATACCAAAGAACTTCATTCTCAAGAAATTTGAAAACTGAGGTTTTAGCTGCATCAACGTTTGGTTGGTTAAAAGGATCCACCCCAAGATGCCACGCAAGAAGCGATGCAACCAGGTGATAGTGCTGAATCTGAGATGGTGAATATTTCTTACTTTGTGAGGTAAATACTGGAATGAATCCTCGATCTTGCTTGCCTGTTGTCTCAGCAATTAATTGCTCCAGCCACATAGCCCCACCAGAGGTGACGGGGTCGGCAGTGAGTTCAAAGTATCCGTGTCCAAAATTGACATCAGCAGCGTGAATTGCTGCTTCTTCAACAGCATGTGCGACAACTTGCTCTGTTAAGTATGTACCGGCGAGTTCTTTGCGAAGTGATTCTGGGGTCCAGCCTGCATAGAGAGCAGGAATTAATCCAAATGGTGAGAGTGCAGAAAATCTTCCACCAGTATTTACATCACTATCAATAACCAGGCACTCAAGTTGCTTTCCTAAGCTCGAAAGATGAGTATCAGGGTCAGTGATGAGAACAAGGTCCTGAGCAAGCAACCCATTATCAAGTGCATAGGAAAGCAGACTCAACGTCTCAATCGAAGCGCCTGATTTCGAAGCAGCAATAACTGTTGCGTTCTCAAAATCAACATGGCTAATTGAGTCTGGGTTTGATGTATCCAGTACCTGAAGATTCTTTGAGCCAATTGCTTCAGCGAAAAATAGACCAGGCCCAGAGGACCCTCCAACACCGAGAAGAATTACTTTTTCATGTCGACGTGGAAGTTTCTTGTCTACATCATCGAGCCACGCACCAAGATACTTCTCAGGGTGACGCAACCATCCCAGAGAGTACTCCGCTGTAGGTCCTTCAAAGAGAGATGCATCTCCATTCAAAACCTTTTGAATGATTTCCGAATTGGACACGCAGTTATCCGTTTACTTTGTCAGCAACTGTTTTCAGCAAATCGCCATAGGAATCAATAAAGCTCTGAACACCGTCAGCCTCGAGTTTGTCAGTCACATCACTTAGAGAAATGTCACTGGGTAGTTCATAAAGAAGTGAAGCAGTCTTTACAATGCTCGCTGCATTGAGAAGTAGTGATGTAGAAAAATCTCCGTGATCGAGAACCCCTTCAAGAGTCGGGTCAGGCATTGTGTTTACAGTTTCATTAGCAACGATTGAATCCACGTAGAGCAGGTCGTAGTAGGTGGGGTTCTTTGTAGAAGTTGAAGCCCAGAGAGGGCGCTGTACCTGAGCACCACTTGCGATAAGAGACTTTGCACGTGAACCATTGATTCTCTCTAGATACAACGCATACGCAGCAGCTACCTGAGCATTTGCTGCGGTTCCACGACGAGCATCACCTTCGGGAAGGAGTGCATCAATTGCAGCATCGACTCTTGAAACAAAGAGTGATGCGACGCTCGCAATTTTAGATAGGTCGTGACCATTTTTTTGAGCTAGCTCAATTCCGTCCATCCAAGCATCAAGTACTTCTGAATATCTTTTAGTTGAGAAGATAAGAGTGACGTTTACATTTATTCCAGCTCCAAGAACTTCGGTGATCGCAGGAATTCCCTCAGTCGTTGCTGGAATCTTGATCATCACGTTGCTTCTGTCAACAGCTGCATTTAACTTAAGCGCGGCAGCAATTGTCCCTTTGGTATCGCGCGCAAGTCGTGGGGAGACTTCAAGTGAAACGTAACCGTCGCAGTAACGACGCTTTTTGGCATGGAAATCTGAGCATGCTGATTCGTGTACCGATTTGAGCACATCACATGCATCTCGCACATCAACAACTGCAAGTTCTTCAAACAACTCTTCGACGTCTTTGCCCTTCATACCAACAAGAAACTGATCGTAGGCAGAGCTTGTGGCGAATGCTTTAGCGAAAATCGCAGGATTAGAGGTAACGCCTCGGACCCCTTGTTCAACTAGCCGTGCAAGCGTGCCGTCATTAAGCCAGTCTCTACGAATGTTGTCAATCCATGGACTTTGTCCGTAGTCGTCAAATAGTGAATTAAGTGTGGTCACTTATTCTCTCCAAGCACTCTCTCAACATGTGAAACAACGGTTTGTGAATTGATATTTAAATAATCAAATACGTACGAGCCTGGTGCAGAGATTCCAAAAGTATCAATACCGATTGAATCGTCTACATACTTAGCCCATCCAAGCGTTGCTCCTGCTTCTAGCGAAACTGAGGGGATGGTTCTGCGAAGTACAGACTTCTTGTAGTCAGCTGTCTGCTCTTCAAAGCATGTCCAACATGGCATTGCCACAACTCGAGTTGCAATTCCTTTAGCGAGAAGTTCGTCCTGTGCCTTCAGACAGTGAGCCACTTCAGATCCTGTTGCGACAAGAGTAAAGACTGCATCATCTCGTTCCCGAAGAACGTAGCCGCCGCTTCGAGCTCCTTGTGCTGAAGCCTGAGCATCGGAGCCTTCAAATACAGGCATGTCTTGTCGAGAAAGAATTAGCGCGGTGACAACTGGGTCCTTGTCAGATAAATAGTGCTCAACAAGATCGAGTGTCTCGTTCGCATCTGATGGGCGAACCACGTGGATTGAAGGCATGACTCGAAGGGCCATCAAGTGCTCAACCGGTTGGTGGGTAGGACCATCTTCACCAACGCCGACTGAGTCGTGAGTAAATACATACATCACGCCAGCGTGGCTAAGTGCAGAAAGTCGAATGGCCGGTCGAACGTAGTCACTGAAGACAAAGAACGTTGAGCCGAGCGGGCGAATACCACCGTGAAGGGCCTGTCCCACCATGACTGCACCCATGGCGAACTCACGGATGCCGTAGTAGATCTGACGGCCAGCTGGATTGTCGTGTGACTGAGCAGACGATGCATTCAGAAGAACACCAGTGTTGTCAGTTAGATCCGCAGAACCAGCAGTGAGCCCTTTGGTTTGTGGCGCGTACACATCCATTGCACGCTGCATGGCCTTGCGAGTAGCAACCATTGACCCACCATCAAATGGATCTGCTTTTTTAGAAATTATTGCCGAACCATTTGTTTTGAGTTGCTCGAGGAATGCAATTCCTTTTTCTCCGCTAGCAGCAATGCGAGCATCCCAAGCTGCACGAAGTGATCTGTTCTTCTCAAGTGATGCAACCATTTGAGAAGGAAGTTCTGCATCAATGCAAAATGCTTCATCTGGAACCCCAAGCAGATTCTTTGCTTCACTAATTACCGAGGCGCTAAAGATTGAACCATGTGCATCACGCTTATCCATCATCTGAGGAGACGGATAGCCAATGTGTGAACGAACAACAATGAGCGTAGGACGTGATGTTTCTGCGATTGCTTCACGAGTTGCTGCTTCAAGCGCCTCAAGATCATTTGCTTTTTCACCAACGTTGATTACGTGCCATCCATACGATGCAAATCGTGCGGGTGCATCATCACGCATTGCAATCTCAGTTGGTCCATCAATCGTGATGTGATTGTCATCGTAGAAAACAGTGAGCTTGTCAAGACCAAGCGAGCCAGCGAGTGAGGCTGCTTCATGACTAATTCCTTCTTCGAGGCATCCGTCACCTGCAATAACCCACGTGCGGTGGTTTACAAAGTCAGTTCCATAGTCAGCACCAAGGATTCTCTCGGCGATTGCCATTCCAACGCCATTAGCAATTCCTTGACCGAGTGGACCTGTCGTTACTTCAACAGTGTCAGTCACGCCATTCTCAGGGTGACCAGGGGTGCGAGAGTGAGGCTGGCGGAAAGCTTTGAGATCTTCAATTTGAACGTCGTATCCAAATGCATGAGCGAGTCCGTATTGAAGCATTGAAGCATGGCCACAAGAAAGAATGAAGCGGTCGCGGTCACTCCACTTCGAATCAGTAGGGTCATGGCGCAGCACACGCGAGAACAGCATCACACCTAGAGGGGCGAGCGCCATTGCAGTTCCACTGTGGCCAGATTTGGCAGCAGCTGGAGCATCCATGGCCAAGGCAGCAATTTCACGAATTGCGCGACCTTCGAGTTCTGTTGCACCCTTAAATAATTCGTCAGTCATGCACTAGACAGTAGTGAATTTAGGCCTTCAGATTTGGGAGCCCTAACGGGTAGCCTTGAGTAATGGCATTGCAAATTCCACCTAATTGTGATCTGACCCTCGGACTGACGTGCATAGACAAGTCCGTCCCTGGTCAGACCGTGTGGACAATGAAGGTCGACGACCGATTTCTAAATCCAGCTGGGATTGTTCAGGGTGGTTTCATCGCCGCGATGCTTGACTCTGCCATGGGAGCAAGTGCAGTAACTGGCGCCGGAAAGAAGAACATCTCAGTTGCAAATACTGAAATGAAGGTGTCATTTCTACGACCAGCGAAGCTTGGTGCAGTACTGACTTGTACCGCAAAGGTTTTAAAGCCAGGAAGTGTGATTTCCTTTCTCGAAGCGAAGGTAACCAATGAAGCGGGCCAGCTCATTGCTACTGCAAGCTCCTCCTACCTGATTAAAGAACGCACTGAGTAGGCTTAGATCGTGGAAAAGTCATCCTGGCGCAAGTTCCTTCGAGGGGCATCTCTTCAAAAAGACATTGAAGACATTAAAGATCTTGCCGTTCGCTACATAAAAGAAGAAACCGTAAAGCCAATCAAAGATCTTGGTCGTTACATGCTCTATGGAGCCATCGGCAGTATTTTTGTTGGCACCGGTACAACACTGATTCTCTTTGGGTTGCTGCGATTCCTACAAAAACAGTTCACAGTATTGAATGGGTCTCTCTCGTGGATCCCATATTTGATTGTTGCCGCCGTAAGCGCAGGCGTCTTGGCTCTCACTTCTTGGAGAATCATGAGTGGTGTAGCGAAACGCCGCCTTAAGGACTAATTGTGCGTGAACAGTCTGAAACTCGAAAAGAATTAGAGCAATCAGTTCGTTCGTTGCTGCCAGAAGATATTTCGTTAGGTGAAAAAGCAGATGGCGAAACACCAAACATCGCCGCAATCGGTCTTGGTGGACTCTTCACTGGCTACCTATGGGGCTGGATGCGTGGAAGAAAATCAAGCAAGGCTCGACGTTGATTCTCAAAAGAATTTTTCGTATCCTCGTCGCCTCTTCAGTAGGACGAGCTTGGGCTCAGAAATCGCCTAAGTGGCTTTCTGTCGCCTTAGGCGTTCTTTTATTTCGATTTATAGATACTCGTGCGGCCAAAACTGGATCACGTAAGACCAAAGGGAAGCACGCATGAATAAGGAAATACTTCAAGCAGGCGAGCGCGTCATGCTTATTGACGCCAAAGATCGACAGTATTTAATAACACTTAAACCTGATGCGGCATTCCATACTCATGCTGGAATTATTCAACACAATGATGTGATCGGAGCCGTTGAGGGTTCGCTCATTAAAGGAAACACGGAGAGAAGCTTCCTCGTGGTTCGTCCAACTCTTTCTGAGGTCATTTTGAAAATGCCTCGAGGAGCTCAAGTTATTTACCCCAAAGACCTCGGAACAATTCTTATGCAGGCCGATATTGGACCTGGCATGCGCGTGCTCGAAGCAGGAGTTGGCTCTGGAGCGTTATCCATGACGCTTCTGCGAGCTGGAGCACTAATTACTGGGTATGAGATTAGAGAAGACTTTGCTGAACACGCGAAGAAAACAGTCCATGAGTATCTAGGAACAGATGTTCATTACGACATTCAAATTCGAGATGTAACTCAAGGTATCGATGAAGTAAATCTCGATCGAATTATTCTTGATATGCCCGAGCCATCACTTGTTGTAGAGCACGCTGAAAAAGCATTGCGTCCGGGTGGAATTTTCTTGGCGTACTTGCCAACGATCAATCAAACACAGTTACTTCGAGAGACGCTACGAAAGTATCAATTTGGTCTGGAAGAAACAGTTGAGATCTTTAGACGCACTTGGCACATTGATGGAAGATCAGTCCGACCAGATCACCGCATGGTGGGTCACACCGGATTTCTAACTTCTGCACGACGCCTTGTTGGACGTCCAGAGAAGAGTTAGTCCTTTTCAATAAAGATGCATTCGCCAGGACACTCTTCTGAGGCCTCAACAACTGCTTCTTCAAACTCCGCTGGAACAACTGCTAATCCTTCAGCACCGCCAGGGGAGTCTTTTACTTGACCATCTTGCTTAACGTAAGCAAGTCCATCGTCTAGGAGCGTGAAGACAGATGGGCAGATCTCTTCGCAGAGTCCGTCACCAGTGCAGAGATCTTGATCGATCCAAACCTTCATTTAAATGCCTCCATGGCCTAAGTAATTGAAATACTTTAGCGGGTACTCGGGCAGACAATAACTTTGAATGTGGCCAAAAGTTCACCTATGGTAAATAAATGCACCCTTCAGACGAGATTCAGCCGGAAAACAACGAGGACCAGATTGTCGTCCTTGGAGCTCGCGACTTCATCCTCGACAACATTGAGCAAGCGAATAATCGTATTGAGGTGCTTGAAGAACAACTACTCGAAGCGCGTGGACAGCTGTCCCAGTCTCGATCGAATAACGAAAAATTAACATTCACTATTCAACAAACTCGTGATCAAATCGCGACGCTCCGTGAGGAAGTTGAAAAGCTGACGCAACCTCCAGCCGTGTATGGAACATTCATCTCATTCAATGATGACAACACTGTTGACATCTACGCCCAAGGAAGAAAGATGCGGGTATCGATCCATCCTGGAATTACTGCAGGTGACGTTCACCGAGGAGATGAAGTTGTACTAAATGAATCGTTCTCAGTCATTGGAGTTAGAAAATCAGATGGTCAAGGTGAAGTTGTAACCGTAAAAGAAGTACTAGACGAACGTCGAGTACTCGTGTACGGACGCGCAGAAGAAGAGCGGGTTGTAGAGCTGGCTGATTCATTAAAGGAAACAAAACTTCGAGCTGGCGATGCACTTCTCTTTGATACGAGATCGAACCTTTTGGTCGAGAAATTAGCTCGACAAGAATCAGAAGAGCTCGTTCTAGAAGAAGTCCCTGACATCTCCTACGAAGACGTTGGTGGGCTAGATGCTCAAATTGAGCAAATTACGGACGCGGTAGAGCTCCCTTACCTTCACCGTGCGCTCTTTCAGGACTACGAACTTCCAGCGCCAAAAGGAATTCTTCTCTACGGACCTCCGGGATGTGGAAAGACACTTATTGCAAAAGCTGTAGCGAACTCACTTTCGAAGAAGGTTGCTGAACTTTCTGGCAACAAAAATGTTCGTTCTTACTTCCTCAACATCAAGGGGCCAGAACTTCTCA
>CAIJWX010000137.1:0-4724 GCA_903824535.1 uncultured Actinomycetes bacterium
AGAAACTAAAGCAGTCATGATGATTGGTGAAATCGGTGGTTCTGAAGAAGAACGTGCGGCTGAATGGATCAAGGCCAACATGACCAAGCCTGTTGTGTCCTACATTGCGGGTGTTACTGCTCCTCCTGGAAAGAAGATGGGTCACGCTGGTGCCATCATTTCTGGATCAAAGGGAACAGCACAAGCCAAGATGGACGCACTTCGCGAAGCAGGTGTTTTTGTTTGCGCAAATCCAACCGAAGCCGGACAGAAGATGGTCGAAATCGTTAGGGCGATGTAACGCATTGGCCAATGTTCGCCTCTGCGTTTTGGTGTCTGGTACTGGCACCATTCTTGAAGCAATGCTTCACGCGGGGATTGATGTAGCGCTGGTTGCATCAGACCGTCCTTGTCGAGGACTTGAAATAGCAGAGCACGCAGGAATACCTGCGCTGTTAATTGACCGCGCAGATTTTGGTGGCTTTTCAAAATCATTTGATCGTGACGCCTACAGCGATGCGCTCACGAAAGTGCTCCAATCAAACAACATTGACCTCATCGCCATGGCCGGATTTGGCACCATCACCTCAGGCGTCTTTCACGACGCGTTCCCGGGCAGAGTCCTCAACACGCACCCGAGTCTGCTGCCAGACTTCAAGGGATGGCACGCGGTGAAGATGGCACTCGACGCTGGCGCGAAGGAATCAGGCTGCACGGTGCACATTGCCACCGAAAAGCTTGATGATGGTCCAATCTTGGCGCAGGCCCGGGTCCCAGTTCTTAGCTCTGACGATGAGAGCTCACTACATGAGAGAATTAAGCAAGTCGAACGTGAGCTATATCCCTCTGTGGTCGGTAGGGTGATGGCGTCACTTTCAAACGGTATTGAGCCGTCTGAATTACGAGAGGAGAAGCAGTGAGAGCCCTACTAAGCGTCTACGACAAGACCGGACTCATTGACTTCGCCAAGGGCCTTCACGCCATGGGTATTGAGCTCGTGGCTTCAGGTGGCACCGCAACCGCTCTTAAAGAAGCGGGGATTTCACACCTCGATGTTTCTGAAGTTACTGGGTTCCCAGAAATGATGGATGGACGCGTCAAGACTCTGCACCCTCGTATCCACGGTGGAATTCTTGCGGACCGTTCAAAATCGTCTCACCTCGATGCGCTGCAAGAGCACAAGATCGACGCCATTGACATTGTTGTTTGCAATCTCTATCCATTTAGCTCCAACCCATCAATTGAACTCATTGATGTTGGTGGACCAACAATGGTTCGCGCTGCTGCAAAGAATCACAAGCACGTAGGCATTGTCACGAGTCCTTCGCAGTATGAAAGTGTCCTAAAGGAACTTCAGGCTGACGGAAAACTCTCAGACCAGACTCGTCACTCACTCGCACGTGCGGCATTCGCGCACACGGCAACCTACGACGGAGAGATTGTTGCGTGGCTCGATGGCGGCGGTGAAATTGGGACCGCACCAAGTGAAGTCGACGCAGTAGTTCCTGAGACGCTGCACATTTCACTCGAGCGCGCTCAAACAGTTCGTTACGGTGAGAACCCTCACCAGATCGGTGCTCGTTACCGCGTGAGTGGGACAACGCCTTGGTGGGACAGTGTTGTTCAGCATGCTGGATCTGCGCTCTCGTATCTCAATCTTTTTGACGCCGATGCTGCGTGGCGCCTTGTTCATGAACTGAAACACGACGCGCCAGGTCTCAGCGCTGTTGCAATCATTAAGCACGCCAATGCGTCAGGTGCAGCCGTAGGTGAGTCGCTGATGGATGCATTTAATAAAGCGCTCGCAGCAGACCCACAGAGCGCCTTCGGTGGCATTGTCGCTATCGCTGGGACCCTCGACAACGAACTAGCAACTCTTATTGCTGGTGGGCCTCAGGCAGATGTAATCATTGCGTCGAGTTTCACCGATGACGCAATTACAACGCTGGTTTCAAGACGTAAGGCCACACGACTTCTTAGTGCTCCAGCTCCAGAACCACTTGGTCTTTCTGTTCGAACATTTGGCGACACTGCACTCGTACAGAATGCCGACGAGCTGCTCGTTCCACCAAGTGACTGGAAGTGCGTCACTGAAAAGAAACCAACGCCTCAACAACTTCAAGACCTCGTCATTGCGTGGCGAGTTTGTGCACGAACCACGTCGAACGCCATTGTCATTGCCAAAGACGGCGTGGCGGTAGGAATCGGAGCGGGACAGCAGTCACGCGTGTTCTCAGCGAACATTGCTTCACAAAAGGCTGGTGATCTCTCTATTGGAGGCGCCGCAGCATCAGACGCATTCTTCCCATTCGCAGACGGTCTCGAGTCACTGACCAGTGTTGGTGTCACCAGCGTGGTTCAGCCCGGTGGATCCGTACGAGATCAGGAAGTAATTGACGCGGCGAACGCAGCCGGTATCGTGATGATGCTCACTGGTGAGCGCCACTTCCGTCATTAGGAGACCCATGACAGCTGAACTACTTGATGGAGAGCGCCTAGCTGGTCGCATCAAGATGGAGCTCGCTGACCGGGTGTCACGTCTCAAGGCCGGTGGTCGCAGTGTTGGACTTGGCACCGTGCTCGTTGGTGACGATGGCCCAAGTGCAAAGTATGTTGCGATGAAGCACGCGGACTGTGAAGAAATAGGCATCACGTCATTTCATGAACACCTTCCATCATCAGCCTCACAGTCAGATGTTGAAAAAGTAATCGACCGTTTTAACGCAGACCCCAACGTGCACGCAATCCTCGTGCAACTTCCAATGCCTGCTGGAATCAATGAAGAACAAATTCTCCTTCGTATTAGCCCTGACAAAGATGTTGACGGCCTTCACCCAGTTAACCTCGGACGCCTCGTCATGGGTGCCCCTGGACCACTTCCGTGCACTCCTGCGGGAATTGTTGAGCTACTTATGGCGCATAAAGTTCCAGTTGAAGGAAAGCACGTAGTCGTCATTGGACGTGGACTCACTATTGGACGTCCACTCTCACTTCTTCTCGCAATGCGTCGCCCTGGATGTAACGCCGCAGTAACTGTTGTGCACACTGGCGTAGAAGACATGGCATCAATTGTTAAAACTGCAGACGTCATTGTGGCAGCGGCAGGTGTTGCTGGTCTAGTTACTCCTGACATGGTGAAACCTGGTGCTGCAGTAGTTGGTGCTGGAACCAGTTGGTCGGGTAAGAAACTCATGAGTGACGTAAACGAAGACGTTGCCAGCGTTGCAGGTTGGATTACTCCACGCATCGGTGGCGTTGGACCAATGACTCGTGCAATGCTGTTACGCAACGCTGTTTTAGCTGCGGAGAAGATTCGATGACCGAAAAAGACCAGTACGGACGAGAGTTCGATAAGAGGCCGTGGGGGAACTTCACGGTGCTCGACGAGACTGCATTCGATCACAAGGTCAAGCGCATTATTGTCGATCCTCATAAACGTCTCAGCTACCAGCAGCACTCCAAGCGAGCTGAACACTGGTTCATAGTTTCTGGTACTGCAATTGTCACGCTCGATGGTGTTGAGCACGAAGTGTCTGAGGGCGAGAGCATTGACATCAAACTTGGTCAAGCGCACCGCTGCGAAAACAGAACCGACAAGCCAGTTGTGTTTATTGAAGTCCAGCACGGCTCTTACTTCGGAGAAGATGACATTGTTCGTCTCGAAGATGATTTCGGTCGCGAATAGTCCGTGCGCATTGATGCTTTATTAGCCAAGGGTGTCACTCGTTCATTCGAGTATTTCCCACCGAAGTCTGACGCCGAGAGTGCGCTGCTCTCTACGACACTTCGTGAGCTCGAAGACCTCAATCCTTCATTTGTTTCTGTCACGTACCGTGGCGGTCGTGAATCTCGACAGCGCACATTTGACCTTGTAACTCAGATTGAAAGAACTGGCAACACAACTGCAATGGCTCACCTCATTTGTGTAGGACACACCAAAAATGAGATGCGTGAAATTCTTGGAAACTATAAGTCTGCCGGTGTTGAAAATGTCATGGCGCTTGGTGGCGACATTCCAGATGACCCTTCGCTCGTGGCTTCAGAATTCACCCACGCACTTGATTTAGTTGAGCTCGCACGTGAAGTCGGCGGCTTTTCAATTGGTGTCGCGGCTCACCCGCAGGGTCATCCAAGATCTCTCGACATGGCGAGTGACCGAAAGTTTTTGGCGCAGAAAATGCAGCTTGCAGACTTTGCTGTGACACAACTTCTCTTCGAAGTAGAAGAGTGGACTGGCCTCGTTAGTGAATTAGGCGAGCTTGGTGTGTCTAAGCCAGTGCTCCCTGGAATCATGCCCGTAACGACACTCGCTGGCATTGAGAGAATGTCAAAGATGGGCTCTGCCGTGCCAAAAGCTCTCATTGATCGACTTCAGTATGCTGACGCAAAAGGTGGCTCAGACGCTGTTCGCCAAGAGGGAATCAGCGCCGCCACAGAGCTTTGTGAAGGGCTTTTAGAGGCCGGTGCACCTGGTCTTCACTTCTACACTTTGAACCGCTCTACGGCCACCAGAGAGATCCACAACGCCTTATTTTCATAGGGGTTTTTGGGCCGCGCCCGATCTTGGATTATTAGAAATCTCGTAGGATAGACGGGGCAACTTAAGTTATGTGCTCTGAATTCGCATCAGTAATCTTTGATCACTCGTAATTAGAACAGTAAGGAAAATAATGAAATCCCCACTACACGTCACCGTCACAGGTGCTGCCGGACAAATTGGCTACCAGTTGTTGTTTCGCATCGCG
>CAIJWX010000138.1:0-4061 GCA_903824535.1 uncultured Actinomycetes bacterium
CACGCTTAGACCTTCTCGAGCGTGTCTGGCTGATTCTTGTTTGGGCGTTAGCAATCGCAGTTTTTGGTGCGCTCCGTCCTCACACATTCTTAACGGTCACAACGTTCTCAGGAATGTTTGGGCTCAACGCAACACTCGCAATTTTGGCGCTTGGACTAATTCTTGTTCTCCGTGTTGGAGAGTTTGACTTATCTATTGCCGCAAACCTTGTCGTCTCTTCAGAAGTAATGGGAATATTGAACGCGCAGCACCATGTTTCACTTCTACTTGCAATGTTTGTTGCAATTGTTGTTGGTGGAGCTATCGGTGCCTTCAACGCATTCATTATTTTGAAATTCAAAATTGACTCATTCATTGCAACGCTTGGAATGGGTTCAGTACTTTCTGGAATTGCATTATGGATTACAGGTGGAACAGCGCTCACGGGCCTATCGCAGGCGCTTGTTAACGCTGTTGTTATTCGTCGCCTCTTTGGTATTTCGTACGAGTTCTACTACTCACTAGTTCTTATGGTGGTGCTTTGGTACGTGTTTCGCTACACAGCAATTGGACGCCGACTTTTGTTCGTTGGTAAGAACAGAGAAGTAGCCCGTCTTTCTGGGGTCCATGTTTCTCGAATCCGCTTCGGGGCTTTCACTATGGCTGGAATGATTGGCGCACTTGCTGGAATTGTTTACTCGGGAACTTCTGGAACAACGAACCCATCTGCTGGACTCGTGTACTTGCTCCCTGCATACGCAGCAGCGTTCCTAGGTGCGACATGCATTGACATTGGAGACTTCAATCCAATTGGAACTGTGGTCGCAGTGTTCTTCCTTGTTACTGGGGTTCAGGGACTCGCCATGCTTGGCGTTGGAAACTTCGTTCAGGACATCTTCTACGGTGTGGCACTGATTCTTTCAGTAGCAGGGTCTCAGTACCTCGCGCGCTCTAAGGCTCGTCGAGTCATTTCAACTGAATAGCTAACTTCTTTTAAGAAGTAGTTTCAGCTGCAATTAAATAACTGGTGAAAGACCACCGTCGACGCTGATGCCTACGCCCGTGATGTAGCTGGCACGAGGTGACAAGAGGTACGTTGCGATATCAGCAAACTCTTCTGAACGACCGAAGCGACCGAGCGGAATAGGCATGGTCTTGGCAGTGTTCACGTAGAACTCTTCTTCAGAGATGCCCTGCCCATCAGCGCGTCGAGCCCACTGGCCAGAAGCCACGAACCCTACGAGGAGTGCGTTGACTCGGATGCCCCGAGGGCCAAGCTCATTGGCCATTGTTTTGGTCAGAGTAAGCCCTGCTGAGCGAGTAGCTGAAGTCGGGGTAGAGCCCGCTCCTGGCGCTCTGGCACTGTTTGAGAGGGTATTGATGATAACTCCATTGGACTTTTCGAGATGTGCTGTGGCGTATCGGATTGCCCTCACTGTTGACATGATCTTTAGATCAAAGTCTTCTTGCCAGTCAGCATCAGTTGAGTCTTCGAGACGGATGGAACTAGCACGACCGGCGTTATTAACTAGTCCGTCAATGCGACCGTATTTACTTGCGCTGGCATCAATGAAAGCTTCGATATCTTCCTTCTTCGTAACGTCAGCTTTGAAACAGAGTGAATTATCGCCAAGAAGTTGACGTGCGTTTTCGAGTCGGGCTTCATCTCTCCCACACACCGCTACATTTGCTCCTTCACTAATCAAGTTCTTCGCGAGGGCTAAACCAATTCCGTCGGTTCCACCAGTAATGAGAATGCAGTGATTTTTTAATTGAAGGTCCATTTAATAAGTCTATTAGCGCTGAATAAAGTTGTATTGACTTCACATATGATTTCAAAATGAGCACTTCTGAGCCTGGAGCTTCAGCCAATCAACGCAAAGTAGTTGTGGCAATGGATAAATTCCGTGGGAGCGCGAGCGCTACTCAAATGAATGATGCAGTTACAAAAGGACTTGAATCAAATGGTTGGTCCGTTACTACCAGATTGATCTCTGACGGAGGCGAAGGCTTTCGCAGTTGTTTTGAGGGTGAGGTTGTATTCATATCTGCCCCTGATGCGTATGGCACTTTGAGATCAGTACCGCTAACTATCTGCCAGATACACGGTGAACGTGTTGGCGTGCTTGAAGTTGCAGAAATTGTGGGCTACACAAAGTCGGACCCGACCCCTGAAGATGCTTTAAATGCTTCGAGCAGAGGCGTTGGGGTTGCACTGCTTGAAGCAGAGAAGTTGAATGTGAGTTCTGTGTTGCTGGGACTCGGTGGTTCATCAACCTCTGACGGAGGACTTGGTTGTTTTGAAATTCTTAAGACAAACAATTTTTCACTCATCATCACTGTGGCAACAGATATAACAGCAGTTTTCTCTGGTGCTATTCGCTACGCCAAACAAAAGGGTGTTATCGAAGGTGATCTATTTAAAATTGAGGACCGACTCAAAACGCTCGCTTTGTTTTACAAAAATGAATGCAATGTAGATGTTGAGCAGATCCAAGGTGCAGGAGCTGCAGGAGGCATTGGGGGCGCGCTCGCTGTGCTTGGCGCAGAACTCCGTAACGGATTTTCAGTCATTGCAGAAGCGACTGAGTTTGATTCGCTGGCTCAAAGTGCAGACCTGGTCGTTACTGGCGAGGGCAGATTTGATCTGGGGAGCCTAGAAGGCAAAGTTGTGTCGTCAATTTGTGAGCGAAGTGGTTCGACACCAGTTCTTGTCCTTTGTGGGGAATATGACAAAGATGCCAAGGATCATTTTTCGCGTAGATTTCCGCAAGGAAGATTAATCAGCTTTACCGAGCAATTTGGAAGCAGCCGCTCTTTCGAGTCGCCCGAGCACTGCGCAGAAGAGATTGCGAAAGAACAGAAGTAGCTAGTGCTAACAGTTCGCTGAAACACGAATTTATATAGCAATTCGTTGAGTGATTAGTTCAGTCAAATGCTTTGTTATCTTATGCCTAGGGGGTAATTATGAAAAAGCAAATTGCGTATGTTCTTCTCGCATTCAGTGTTTTTTTTGCAATCCTCCCAGCAACTTCGGCGAATAGTGCCGTAAATCCTGTTGCCAATGCGTCATGTTCTCCAAAAGGGAAAATTGTTGTTTACGCAGGCAGTAAATACACGTGCGTACTTTCTAATAAAAAACTTGTATGGGACAAGGGCGTCAAAGTTAGCGATTCAACTACTTCAACTACAACTACTGAACCAATAGTTAATGAGTCAACTGTGTATACCGCTTCAATGACAAAGCCTCACCAGCCAGAAGGAACAGGTGGGGGTAAAGACGACTACCGCTGCTTCTTGATTGATCCGAAAATCCCATTGGATTCTTATGTCACGTCGGTGCAGTTTGTTCCTCAGCAACGACCATTTGTCCATCACGCATTATTCTGGAAAGTTAATGCCTCTGACGTCGCAGATTATAAAAAGCTCGACAATAACGGTAACGGTTGGTCTTGCTTCGGCGGGGTTACAGCCGACTCATCAACTGCAGATATTGCATCAACACTTGCGGGTTGGGCTCCAGGTCGGCCTATGGATGTCTGGCCATCAGGCTATGGAACACCAATCAGTAAAGGTGCACTGATTGTTATGCAGGTGCACTACAACTTGTTAGCGGCGCTTGGTGGAGCAGTCCCTACTGATCAATCAAAAGTACTAATTTCAGCAGTTCCAGCGGCACTAAATTCGTTGCAGCCTCTTTATGGTGAAGCATTCGCCGCTCCTGTTGAACTGCCATGCCCTAGCGGCGTGAACGGTGGACTCTGCGACCGAACAAAAGCGCTAAACGATCTTGCGGACCGTACGACTCTGAAAGCTTCCTATGTGGAAGCTGGTCTTCTCATAATCTGTGGAAAAGACCCGCTCAATCCTGTTGCAAATTTGACCTCAACGTGTGACAAAAAAATTACTTCTACTGAGACAGCAATCCAAGCTGGTGCACATATGCACCTACTGGGCACTCGTTTGCAACTCATATTGAATCCAGGTAAGGCGAGTGAGCAACTTCTACTCGATAGCAATCCATATGACTTTGATAACCAGGCACCAGTCACACTAAAGAAGCCTGTTCCGCTTAAGCCCGG
>CAIJWX010000139.1:0-4785 GCA_903824535.1 uncultured Actinomycetes bacterium
CCGATTTAAAGTCACTTATTTAATACCAAGCGGTCAGCGGATATTCATCGCCTGATTTTCAAAAATCTACTTTCAACAAGCCAATTGTTAACGTATACAGACAAGAGTGTGCCCACAATCCTTAGGAAGGGATCACACATATGCGCGCAAAGCGTCTTATAGCTGCAGCGTCCGCTGCGGCACTGACAGTTGGAATCGTTGCACTTGCAACTCCAGCTACAGCAGCAGTAGATATCTGTAAGGCAAAGAATGTTGCAGAAGCAGGTGGACTAGATAACCTAGTCAAGCTTGCTAAGAAAGAGGGCAAGTTAGCCCTTATTACAACACCACGCGACTGGGCAAACTACGGTGCGATTCACGATGCATACGAGAAGGCATTCGGCGTAAAGGTAACTGTAGATAATCCAGATGGATCATCACAATACGAGATTGACACAATGAAGACAGCCCCTGAGTCAAAGCAACCAGATTCAATCGATATTGGGCCACTAGTAGTTGCACAGGTAACTCCTCCAGGAGGAAAGCCTTTGACATCTCCTTACCAAGTCATCAACTGGAAGGACATCCCAAACGCAGCTAAGGATCCAAGTGGTCTTTGGTATGGAAACTACGGCGGAAAGCTTGCGATTGTTTACAACACAACGCTTCCATCAGTACCAACTAAGGCTGCAGATTTCTCAAAGGCTGAGTACAAGGGCGTTGTTGGAATCACAGGAGATCCAACATCTTCTAACCAAGCTTTTATGTCTGTCCTAGCTGCAAGCATAGGTAATGGCGGAGAAAAGAACCTCTCAGACGTCACACAGGGTCTTGCACTTTTCAAGGCTGTTAAGACTCAAGCTCCTCTAGTGAAGGTCAACTCAACAAACCTTGTTGCAGGCACAGCAAAGCTTGGCTTCATGTGGGACTTCAACGCTCTTGGAGTTGTTCCAGCAGCGAAGGCAGCAGGCTTAGATCTTAAGTTTGTCTACCCATCAGACTTCGTTCTACAGGCGCCTCCATACATCAACGCGATCAACGCAAAGTCACCAAACTGTGCAAATGCGCGTTTGTGGCAAGAGTTTGTCTACTCACAGAACAAAGGAAAGACTGCTGCAGATCTAACTGCTGCAGATCTTAAGCTCTCTGGTTCTAAGTTGTTCGCATTGATGCAAGGTGGGCAGAACTACTTCCAGCAGTCAGGTGCAGATCCAATCATGTCTGCAGCAATGACAAAGAAGAAGCTTCTTGTTCCTTCATTGCTTGACTTCAAGGTTCCTGCAACAGCAAAGGTTGTTGGTCCAGCAACAATTGCTGATGTACTTACAGCACGTGAGCAGATCATCTCTTCATGGGCTAGCTTGTAAGAAGGAATATGACCTTTAAAGTCATAGAGGAAGGCGCGCCAACGAGGGGTCGCGCCTTCCTCACTTCTTTCATAAAGAATTTTCTTCCAGCGGCCCCACTTCTGCTAATCGTTGGATTCTTTTTTCTCTTTCCAATTGCACGACTAATTTACGTCTCTTTTTTATCTAATGAAAATACATTTACTTTCAGTAACTTTGTGACAGCGACCCAAGAGCCTTATCGAACAGGTTTTGTTAACTCAATAAAGATCGGTCTATTCTCAGCGGCCATCGCTGCATTCCCCGGAGCAATCGCCGCGTACTTCATTGAAACGCGTGGAGGTTCTAAACTTCGTCGAACGATCGCAGTCATGAGCGGTGTACTAGCGAACACTGGCGGTATTCCGCTGGCATTTATGTTCTACGCAGCCCTTGGAATTCAAGGCCAACTGACTAAGATATTGAAGTTCTTCGGTTGGGATTTATATGCGGGCACATTCTCACTCGGTTCTTTTCTCGGTCTCTTAATCGTTTATCTATACTTTCAACTGCCACTCATGGTCATTGTTTTTTCACCAGCGATTGTTTCGCTCCGCCGAGAATGGTCTGAAGCGGCGCGAAACCTCGGTGCCAATCAGTTTAATTATTGGATTCGAATCGGTATTCCCCTGCTTTTTCCTAGCTTTATAGCCTCATTCTTACTGCTCTTTGCCAGTGGATTCTCAGCCTACGCAACGGCAAATGCGTTAACGGTTGGAAACCTTCCACTTACGCCGCTACAAATCGGTGGATTGTTAGATGGCAATGTTTCCGCATCGCAGTTGAACCTTGGCAAGGCACTAGGAGTTGTGATGATCCTCATTTCTGCCTGCGCAGTCATTCCGTATCTTGCAATCCAACGAAGGAGCGCTAGGTGGCAAAAGTGATCAAATCTAAGTTTCAGCTTCCACTAGTTTTCACGCTACTTATTCTTGGATTCTTTGTATTTGTTCCCATGATTTCCGCCTTTGAATATTCGATCCGAACACCCGCAAAAGGTGGTTACGGGTGGGATAGCTATCTGTGGGCGATTCGCGAAGAAGAGTTCCTTTACTACATCATTAGGTCAACTTGGCTGGCTGGCGTTACGGTATTAATCACCTTGTTTGTTTTAGTTCCAACCCTCACCTGGATTCACTTATCGAACTCAAAAGTGCGTGGATTGATTGACGGTCTCTCACTTCTTCCGTTGGTGATTCCAGTAGTTGCCTTTGCTGTCGGTGCTCAAATTTCTTTCCCGGAATTTGTGAAAAATACAGTGCTTGAACTTCCTTTCCTCTATTTTGTCTTGGCTCTGCCCTATGCATATCGAGCACTCGACATCGGGCTCAGTGCGATTCCTTTAAAAACAATCACCGAGGCAGCGCGTAGCGCAGGTGCAAATTGGTTGCGCACAATCACTAGTGTGATTATCCCAGTCATTAGGGGCGCTGTGATGGCAACAATTGCTCTGACTTTTGCGCTCTCATTGGGTGAATTCACATTGACTGTTTTACTTCACTGGGACACATTCCCAACCTGGGTGACATACGTTGCCCAAGAAAACATTCTTGGTGCTATCGCAATTTCGATGATGTCTCTCATCCTCCCATTCTTACTTTTGACAATAATCACGCTTTTTGTTCCAGAACGTTCCACACAAGGGAGAAAGTAATGTCTAGTAAAAGCCTGACCCTCAATAACATTTCAAAGAGATTTGGAAATGTGACTGCGCTAGATAACTTCAACCTCGAGGTGGGAGTCGGTGAACTCGTTGCCCTACTTGGGCCCTCAGGGTGTGGAAAGACCACAGCCCTTCGAGTAGTTGCTGGCCTGGAACATCAGGATAATGGAACAGTTTTGGTTGCAGAGAAGAATATTTCTGATGTGCCTGCACACAAACGAAATATGGGAATGGTTTTCCAGGCTTACTCACTCTTTCCAAACTTAACAGTTGAAGAAAATGTCGCTTTTGGTTTACAGATGCGTAAAGTCAATAAGTCGGTCCGCCTAAAGAAGGCGCATCAACTTCTAAATCTGGTTGGCCTCGATTCACAGAGCAAGCGCTTTACCCATCAACTCTCGGGTGGGCAACAGCAGCGTGTTGCCTTGGCACGCGCTCTAGCTTTTGAACCTGAAATTCTTCTTTTGGATGAGCCACTATCCGCACTTGATGCACAAGTGCGTGTCAATCTACGTGAAGAAATCCGTCGCTTACAGCTATCGCTCGGGACAACAACGCTATTTGTGACACACGATCAAGAAGAGGCGATGGCAATCTCAGACCGAGTTGGTGTTATGAACCAAGGAGTTCTTGAGCAGATCGATACACCTGATGCGTTGTATAACAAACCAACATCATCCTTTGTTGCTGGTTTCGTAGGCACTATGAACAGAATTCCTGCACAGATATCAGATGGCATGGTTGAGATATTTGGTAGCAAAGTGGTTGCACTGAAGCGTGGAAACGAATCCGGGCAGGTAGTGGCGTTGATTCGTCCAGAATCAATCTCTGTTATCGCAAATTCATCACAACCAAATGCAAAAGTATTAACTCGCTCATTTATGGGCGCTTCATCAAATATCATCTGTCAAACGGGGGACGGGACGATTGTCCAATCGCTTATGACAAGTGCATCAACCGGAGAGCTACATCCAGGCTCATCCGTTCAACTTCGCGTTCTAAGTTCCGAGGTGCTCGTCGCTAATGTCTAGTACATCAAAAAACCGAATCATTCGATCCAAAACCTCACCAGAGTCAAATTGGCGAGAATTGCTACATGATAAAGGTGAATTAGTTATTGGTGATGAGCCACTAGATGTTCAGGTGATTGCAGCCTTTATTCATCTCAGCGATATTCATATTTGTGATGCAGCTTCACCCGCGCGACTGGAGTTTTTGGATCGAATTGCTGATCCCGATAACCCAATCTCACAACTAGTTCCATACATAGGCACTTATCGAGCACAAGAATTTTTGACAACTCAGGTTCTTGAAGCGATGGTGGTAGCAGCAAACGAGATCAAATCAGGACCACTCACAGAAGCACCAATTGACGCGGTTGTGATCACGGGAGATGTGACAGATAACGCGCAAAGCAATGAACTCAATTGGTATAAACGAATTCTAGATGGTGGCCTTGTCATTCCTAAAAGTGGCGACCCAGAGCGCTCAGAAGGCTCTCACTCGTCAAATGCCGATCTCTACGATGAGCATTACTACCATCCGGACGGTCCGCCTACAGGAATGCCGGCGGATCGCCCACATGTATTACATAACTTTCCACATTTCAAAGGTGTGCTCAAAGCATCGGAACGCCAATTTATCGCCCAGGGCTTAACGCATAAATGGCTTGCCGTTCACGGAAATCACGATGCGCTATTGCAAGGGACTGCTGCAACTACACCTGAATTAGATGTTCTTGCACAAGGTCCAGCAAAG
>CAIJWX010000140.1:0-9407 GCA_903824535.1 uncultured Actinomycetes bacterium
GAAACGCGAACGTGACGGAAGTTCATTCCAAAAGGATTTACCCAGAAGTGATCAAGCAGTTCAGGGTCACGTGCGGTGATGTGCCCGGCGACACCTTCAGAAAAACCAAGCTTTCCGAAAATACGAAGTGCACCAGCGAGCTTCTCTTTGCGGTGCTGTCTTTCTGCCTCAATCGAGTCGAATGTCGGTGGAAGATTGAACTTCAATTCGCTCTGTTGTGGTGTGAATTTCTCTGCAATATCAGTCATGGTTCCCCCTTGATTGCGATATAGACCCACTCTACATCTGGAGATACTTATTGTTCCTACTGGTGAAAATTGCCCTAGTAGCCAAGCTCTACGTCAATAATTCCTTCAAGAGGTTCACCATTTATATAGCGACGAAGATTCTGGCAAAAGACTTCAGTTGCGCCAGCAAGAAATGGGCGCCCCGTCCACGAAGAGTGCGGTGTGATGAATGCCTTTTCGTGCGAGTAAAGCCAGTGGCCTGCTGGTAGCGGCTCTGGATCAAAGACATCAAGCGAAGCACGAGCAACTCGACCATCATCGAGAGCAGCTCGAAGAGCATTTTCATCAATCAACGCACCACGAGCAATATTTACAAGATGCAGTCCTGGCTTAACTAGTGAGAACATTTTTTCATTCATCAAGTGCTTGGTCTGCGAAGTGCTTGGAGCGCAAAGCACAAGATGATCGAGCGTAGGGAGCACTTCTTCAAGCGAGGTTACAATTGTCACACCAGGGATTTCACTAGGCGTATTTGTTCGACGCACCGCAACCACTTCCATGTCAAAGGCCTTGGCAAGAGTTGCAACACGTTGTCCAATCCCCCCAAAGCCAACAAGCCCAACACGCTGGCCCATCAAGCACAGAGTTTTTTGAAAAAACCAATGTTCCGGTGCTTCTTTTAACCACGAATCAGGAAATGATCTGCCGAAAGCCAACATTGATGCGAGTACATATTCTGCGATTGGAACTGATTCGGCACCCTTGGCGCAGGTAACAACTGGTGCGTTAAGTAATGACGGATTTACGGTGTCGATGCCTGTGTGAGGTAATTGAATCCATGCAACCTCAGCTGTGTCTGCTGCCTTCATTGTTTCTTCGCCGTACCCAGCAAATAGAACAGCACCCTTTGGTAGTTGCTTTTCATTCTTTGTGAGATCAATGACCTCAACATCAGGAAACTCTGATGCAAGAACATCTAAGGCTTGGTGAACACCGCAAAGAACTGTTGTCATTGAATTTCCCTTTACTTTTCAGTCTCGACTCTATTGGAATCGACAACCAAAGGGAGAAAGCCCCCTACAACTCACTTCGAGTCATAGGGGGCAATAGGTAAAACGACTATTTAATTGGCTTAGGTCCTAGTGCTGTAAGCGCTGTCTGGCGGGCACTGGTCGCTGCAGCAACTGCAGCGGCGAATGTTTGACGTGCAGCAATGCGGTCAGCTGACGAAGTTGCTGTCTTCAAACTTGAATCAAGCGTTGATTTAGCTGAAGCAACTGCACTACGAAATGCAGCTCCAATTGCACCACGCTCGGAGGCAGCGGCGGCCTTTGGTGAAGCACCTGCAGTCTTTGTTGGTCGAGCGCCAAGTGCCGCTAATGCAGCTGTGCGTGCAGCTTGTGCTGACTGCACAGCAGTCTTAAACGCAGCACGAGCGTCTTGACGCTGAGCATCAGTTGTCGCACTTGTAATTGCTGACTTCAGTGCTGCCTTCGCGGATGCAACCGCCCCAGTGAATGTCGACTGAATAGATGCGCGTGCAGCGTGGTAAGTAGAGGCTGCACCCTTTGGAGCACCCGTACCCGCGTCAGCTCCTGCCAGTGACGGTAGAGCGACTGCAAGTGACGTAGTTATTGCTACTACTGCTGCACCTCGAGTTAAAAACTTTTTCATATGGACTCCTTAGTACTTCCAAGGATATTGGGTCAATCTTGGAAAATTATGTGAACGAACATAATCTCACCTGTGAATTAAGAATCCTTGAGAAATAACGATTTCTGGGCTTGGGTATTACGGGTACGCTCGATTAAGTGACCACGATATTGGTAGTTGATGACGAACCAGGTGTACGCGATTTACTCAGTGATGCGCTTCGAATAGCTGGCTATAAAACTGAAGTTGCTTCAGATGGTTATGCAGCACTTGGGCTACTTCTTACCAGCAAGGTCGATCTTTGCATTCTTGACATAAACATGCCTCATATGGACGGCTTCACTTTTCTAGAAAAAATGAGGGCTGAAAAATCAAACATACCTGTACTGCTCTTGTCAGCAAGAGACTCCGCCCCTGATGTGGCGAAGGGTCTAAGTATTGGAGCTGATGACTATGTACGCAAACCATTTAGTTTGGAAGAAATTCTCTTGCGTGTAGCCGCAATTCTAAGAAGGACAAACCCAGGAGAAAAAGGTGCCGCAGCTTTGACGTGTGGACTACTTTCACTTGATCGCGATCAACATGAAGTGCATTACGGCAATGAACTTATTGATCTCTCTGCAACTGAGTTTCACTTACTTGAAGTACTGCTTTCTAGGAAAAATAAATTGATAACCCGAGATCAGCTGCTGAATGAAGTATGGGGAATTAACTTTGAGTCTGAAACTTCAGTACTTGATACGTATATTTCTTATCTACGAAAAAAGATCCATCGAGAAGACTTCAACCCCATCACCACCGTTCGGGGTGTTGGATTTAAACTTGTTGATTCCAAATAATAAAGTGCGACTTTCCACTCGACTTATCCTTTTATTAATTACAGTCACCGCACTCGTAGCATTCTCAGTTGGCTGGCTAGCAATTTCCGTTAGTTCAAGATCTGAGATCGCAACAATCGATGCCTCAATCAATGCAGTGATAAATAGCGGCACAAACAATCAAATAAATGCACTAGAAAACGCAATAAACACTGTTCAAGAGAACAACTACAACCTGACATTAGATGTGATTAGTTCTTCAGGATTTGTAACTGAAGTTGTTGCTGGTGCATACGAACTGCGCAGTACCCCCACCCTCTCAAATGTTTCTTCTTCACACCGCTCGGTCACAACTGCCAAAAATCTTCCTGGCTTTCGATTCAAGTCGCTACCAATTGGGGGTGGCGATTATCTACTTGTGGCTGCTTCAACATCCCAAGTTGACGCTGCGAATCAGCGATTAGTGAGAGACGTTGTACTTACTGCATTACTCGTTGCGTTCTTAGTGATATTTATTTCTAGATTTCTCTTAAAAAGAAGTCTCAGGACGATTCATCAATTGATCGCGTACGCGAGCTCAATTTCTAAAAATGATTTCAACGTTTCACCACCTGAGAATTCATCCGTACCTGAGCTGAGTGACCTTCAAGCATCGCTCAGCTCCATGGTCACAAGTCTTCAGAGAACAATTAATAGTGAAAAAAATACCAACATAGTCATGCAGAGATTTGTAGGTGACGCATCACACGAACTCCGGACTCCACTCACCGTCATTAAGGGTTACAGCGAAATGCTGCAACGAGGAGACCTCACTGATGATCAACAGCATCGTGCAGCACAAAAAGTGCAGCATGAGGTTGATCGTATGGATTCGTTAATTGGTGATCTCTTGTTTTTAGCTGAACTTAATGAAGTTCCCATTGCCAGCTTGCAAGTTTGCAACCTCAGCCAGCTTGTAACAAACATCATTTATGACTTTGGTGTTGACAACCCATCTCGCACATTGACAACTTCTATTGATGAAGATATTCACGTGCGAGCTACAGATGACCTTATCTATCGCATCTTGAATAACGCGCTTACAAATATCAAGCGCTACACCAGCGAGTCATCTTCAGTAAATATTGAGCTTGCAAATGACGCGAGCACAGCAACGCTTCGGATTGAAGATTCTGGCCCAGGCTTATCGGGAGAATACGGTGTGGCTCCAAAACGATTTGCCCGTGGAGAAGATTCAAGATCTAGAGAAACAGGTGGCAGCGGGCTTGGAATGAGCATCATGGCAGATGTGGCTTCATCGTTAGGTGGGACAATGACTACCTACAAATGCTCGCTCGGAGGTCTTGGCCTCGAATTCAGTTTGCCAGTAGTTACTGAGCTTCGCTGAGCTGTTTAATACCTTCGACGGTTTTCATCATGTTTTCACGCCAGTTGCCCATTCGCCAGTCAACGATTTTTTCTTCATTATCTGGGTCTTGGGCGACTGCAGCGTGAAGTCCAGTCTTGTTATACGTCCCAAGTACCCCAGACATCTTTAAGAGTGTGGAATCTCCACTTGGTGACAATTGAAATGACCAAATGGACACAGGATTTTCTAGGTCTTCAACTGTCCACTCGAATACTTCGTTCACAGAGAATCCAGTGATAGTTGACGTGGTGTCCCAAACTCTTTCACCCATTTTGTTTGTGCCTTTAAATTTTGCACCGAGACCTGGACTTGCACCATCGAGCCACACAGCACCCTGGAACTCTTCTGAAAACATTGCAGGAAGATCTGGATTACAAATCAGTGGCCATATTTTTTCAACAGGAGCATCAATAACTAATTCAACATCCGCACGAGGGTTATCAGTTAGTTTCATGAATATTAAGACTACCTAAACAAATGGGAACTCGCTTATTTCTAATAGTATTTACTTAGACAGGAGATAAATGAATACTCATCATGACCGTAGATGGCAGATACTTGGAGTGCTGTGCCTCAGTGTTTTCTTAGTTGTCGTTGACAACACAATTGTGAATGTCGCGATTCCATCACTTTCACAAAATCTTCATGCTTCTAACTCTGCTCTTCAGTGGATCGTTGACGGCTATTCCCTCCCATTCGCTGGGCTACTACTCGCCGGTGCAGCAGCTTCTGATCGCTTTGGTCGTAAAAGGACTATGCAGTTTGGTTTGGTTTTCTTTGCCCTCTTCAGCACACTCGCTGCATGGTCCACTTCAACTTCACAACTGATTAGCTGGCGCGCACTCATGGGAATGGCAGCTGCATTTATTTTCCCAGCAACACTGTCAATCCTCACTGTTGTTTTTGAAGACTCAGCAGAGCGAGCCAAAGCTTTTGGTTTCTGGGGCGCAACATCAGGTGCTGCGGTTGCATTCGGCCCAATCACTGGTGGGGCATTAATTACTCACTTCTGGTTCGGTTCAATCTTTCTTGTGAACCTCCCACTTTGCGCAATCACCCTTGCATTTGGTTACTTCATCATTCCCGAATCAAAGAGTCCGCAAGTTAATCGTTTTGACTTACTTGGTCTTCTTCTGGGTTCAGTAGGACTCACCACATTGTTGCTTGCAATCATTCAAGGTCCTTCGTGGGGGTGGAAGGCACAAACTACGCTCCTACTCTTTGCAGCGTCTGCAATTTTGCTTGTGTCTTTTGTCCTTTGGGAACTTCGTCGAAAAGAACCACTGCTTGATGTTCGACTCTTCAAGCGTCCAGCATTTTCAGCTGGTGCCGGTGCAATAGCAATTTCATTCTTTGCACTATTTGGTTTTATTTTCCTAGTTACTCAGTACTTTCAATTAGTTCGCGGGTACTCAGCACTTTCTTCAGGTGTTCACACATTGCCGTTCGCAATTGTTACCGGAATCTTCACACCAATCGGTGCGGGCTTGGCACTTAAGTACGGTGCGCGTTTAATCATTAGTCTCGGAATCGCCATTGAAGGTACTGGCATTCTCTGGATAGGTCTGCAGTCTGCAGACTCTGCATATTTCGGCCCGGTTGTTGGATCAATGTGCGTAATGGCTCTCGGTTTCGCATTAATTGGAGCGTCATCAACTGCAGCAATTATGACGTCACTCCCCCCGAGCCAGATTGGTGGGGGGTCGGCAGTGAACAACGTGACGAGAGAACTCGGTGGAACCCTTGGTGTTGCAGTAATTGGTTCAGTATTTAGCTCAGTATTTGGACCACAAATTATTAGTGCGTTTAAGACAGCGAACGTACCTGCAGCGGTAGGAGCGAATGCCTCCTCATCAATGCAACAAGCAGTCGGAACATTGCAAAGCTTGCCATCATCACTCGCAGAGAAGATTCAGCCGGATGTAGTTTCGTCATTCATGAACGGATTCCACCATGGCTGCTTTGTAATCGCTGGGATTTCATACATCGTGGCGCTCGCCGTGATTAAGCCTCTGCCCGGAAAAGGTCAACTTAAAGAAGCGAGCGCTTCAGCTCACTAGTTTTAGGCCTTTTTCATAATGCTGGACTTGAGATATAGGTCTCCAAATCCTTCAACACGAGCTTCTACGTCGTGGCCACCGGGACCAGGAGTCAGGCGAATATTACGAACTCGTGTACCAACTTTCAGCGTGTTAGAGCTCCCCTTAACCTTCATGTCTTTAATGATCGTGACAGTGTCACCATCTTGCAAAATATTGCCAACCGCGTCACGAATGACATCGTCAACTACTGCGTCTTGAACCTCTTCTTGAGGGATCCATTCATGTGCGCACTCGGGGCACACAAGTAGCGCACCCATTTCATATGTATTTACACATTGGCACTTAGGGCAGGGGGCGAGTTTATCCATGAACTTCCAACCCTACTCACTAAAGAAAAAATAGATATTCACTACCAAGCGAGCGCTTTGCTAATGGCTGTCACCATATTTAATTGAAATTATTTTTAGCAACGCTTAAAACAGCGCCGAAAGTAATTTATTCAACTCTTAATGACCAAAAACCCAGCAACAGGACTAATGCACCAATTGAAGAACAGAGCCACCCAAATGAAAACAGACCAATAATGACGCCACTCATGGCACCACCAATTGCGCCCATCAGGTTCATTACAAGGTCGCTAGCGCCTTGAGATGATGGTCGCATTTCAATAGATACAGATTCCGACAACAGCGTTGAACCAGCAATAAGAGTGCACGACCACCCGAGACCCAGTAGGAATAGTCCAATGCCAAGTGATACAGCGTTCATCGCTGGTGACAGCCCAGCAACTATTGCTGAAATTATAAGCAATGCAATACCGATCTGAATTACTCGAACTCGACCCACTTTGTCACTAAGCATTCCAACTAATGGGGAGAATGCGTACATTCCAAGTACGTGAACACTAATGACCAAGCCAATGACAGAAAGTGTCACATCAACGTGAGACATATGAACTGGGGTCATCACCATGATTGAAACCATCGCCAAATGCCCAATACCAACTGCGGTTATTGCAAACAGAGCATGTGGGATTTCACGAATGTGTTTTAGGGCTGCGCTCGTAGTTTCGTGTTTGTTTTGAGTCACACCATCAGAGGAAAGATTTGCTGTGAGGTAAGGATCTGGCTTTAGAAAAAAGTAGATCACGGCCGTCGCGAGTGCCAGGCTTATTCCAACAATGAAGTATGGGCCCGCCAATCTTGGGAGATGAAAATAATGTGCAATATTTCCTGACGGCTGCATAAGATTCGGGCCAGTAACTGCGCCAACCGTTGAGCCCCACACAACGAAGGAGAGGTTTCGAGATCTATTCTCTGGCGTTGCTAAGTCAATAGCTGCAAACCTCGCTTGATATCCAGATGCGGACGCCGCACCAATCAAGAAAGAACCCACGAGCATAAAAAATAATGATTTATGAATTCCACCAAGAATCGCTAGGGCAGCGCCTACGCCCCCAACGAAAAATCCACTAATCAGTGAATACCTGCGACCACCTTTTTGAGTCAGCTTGGCTAAAGGTAGCGCCATCACTGCAGCGCCAAGCACCGTTGTTGTCTGTGCGAGCCCAGCGAGTGATTCCGACTTCGAAATTGATGCAATAAGAAGTGACCCTGCGGCTACCGTTCCAGAAGTACCAATCCCGTTCAGAATCTGAGCTGCGCTCAAAGTTCGAATAACCCTCTTCTGCTGTGCAGCAGTGTCTGGATTACTCGATGCTGAGTCGATAGACATTTGTTTCGCGTTGTTCAAATCCAAGCTTCACATACATTGCATTCGCTGCTTCACGAGAAGGACGACTTGTTAGATCAATAGATTTGGCTCCACGACGCTTAGATTCTGAAATTGCAGCTTCAGTTAGTGCAGCGCCAGCGCCAAGACCACGCGCACTCTCGTCAACAACAACATCTTCAATCCATGCCCTAAGACCAGACGGAATAGGAAATACAACGAGCGTCAATGTGCCTACAATCGCCCCTTCGTTTTTCGCAACGAATACAGAAACTGCTGGGTTTGCAATAAGCGCTTCAACATCTTTACAAGTAAGTGGAGCGGCACTCGAAGATAGCTGAGGAACCAATTGGTTAAGGCTAGTTAGTAGCTCAGCCGTGGCGGAAGTTGCGATTTCAATTGAGATGCTCACTCTTCACTCCTCCACACTGGAACTCGCAGTTCGTCGTAGTAAACGTCACGAGTTTCACCGTTAATTGCGGCGAACACTGGTTCAACCCAGCGCTCTGCACCAATCATTGGTGAAGGTAAATTATCAATTGAGAACCAGCCAGCGTCAGTGCATTCAAGTTCATGAATGTTCATTGATCCACCATTGAGTTTGCAAAGAAAGAGCATTGAATACAGCGGGACCCTAGAAGCCCCATGTCTCATCCCGTCAAGCACACCAATCAGTCGAATTGGTTCAACTTCGTAACCAGTTTCTTCAAGGACTTCTTTCACAACAACTTCAGGTGCGGAGTAGCCAATGTCGCACCATCCAGTTGGATACAACCAGAAACCAGAGTCAGCACGCTGAATAAGAAGTAGCTCTCCTTTTTCGTTTGATACTGCGGCTCCAACAGCAACCTTTGGCGTTGCATATCCTGGAATTCCTTTACCAATTTGCTTCATCCACTCAACAACGTGTCCTTGCGCGTCGAGAACATCGTGCGTTCCGTGGTCAGCTGCAGCTTTTATGTCGCCAGCAATATTTAGAATCTCTTCGTAACGTTCGCGTTCGTACTGGCTTTCGGTGAAGCCAATTCCAGTGCGAGCTAGCCCCGCGAGAGACTCCGCCCAACGCCGAAGCGTCTTTTCAGATACTGGTTCACTCACGCTTTGACGCTACCAACGATGCCTAGGCCAATGTGGCGTCTAGAACTTCATCTACAGAACCAACAAGTCCGGTATAGAAAGCACCAAATTCCGCATAGAGCGTCGACGCTTCGTCGAACCTCATTGTGTAGACGCAGTCCTTGAGGTCATCAACGTGGACACCAAAGAGTGTTACTCCCCACTCCCAGTCGTCTAGACCAGTGGATCCGGTAACAACCTGAAGGACACGACCCTTGAAGTCACGTCCAGATTTACCGTGCTGGCGCATAAGTTCTTCGCGCTCTTCGTAGGGCAACTTGTACCAGTTGTCTTTTTCGCCACGGCGCTTAGACATTGGATAGAAGCAGAATGCCTTCATCCCTTCAGGAGGAAGAACCGGGAAAAGACGGTCGTTGATCATCTTTTCTGGCATGCCCTGGGCGTATTCAGA
>CAIJWX010000141.1:0-1599 GCA_903824535.1 uncultured Actinomycetes bacterium
AGAAGACCGGTTGCGAAACTCATAAAACTCCCTTTTCATCGTTCGGGCTTTGGCACCTGGTGTGAAGAGCGGGTGCTCATGTTTCACACTGGTTGTCGCGACTTCACAGGGCCCGTCCCTCAGTCGCTCTTGATGTTGATACCAATTCTTATTGTTTTGAGCCTATTTGTCAAGTGCAAGATTTTGCCCCAAGCCCTAGCCTTAAGTCCTATGGCAGATGTTCCTTGGACCCTCACGCGCGAACAGTTCAGTCTCGAACGAGTACTTGAGCTAAAGACTCACACCTCACTGGCTGTAGTCATCCCCGCCAAGAACGAAGCCTCCACTATTGGAGCAGTGCTCGATGCCGTTTCGCACCACCCAGGGCTCATTGACGAGCTGGTTGTTGTTAACGACCACTCCAGTGACGACACCGGGGTTGTTGCAAATCACCATGGAGCAAGAGTTGTCACCTTGAGCGGCGACAGTGGCAAGGGTGAAGCCATGGCTGCTGGTCTACACGCAACAACGTCTGAACTTGTCGTGTACTTAGATGCTGACGTAACCAACACCACTACTGACTATGTTCCTCGTCTCATTCAACCGCTGCTGGAAAGAGCGGACGTTCAACTCGTCAAGGGTTACTACGAACGACCACTGCACAACATGCCAACTGGTGGTGGAAGAGTCAACGAATTAAGTGCACGACCTATCTTGTCGTTGCTCTACCCGGGGCTTGGCGAAATTAAACAGCCACTCGCTGGAGAAACCGCAGGGCGTCGAAGCACATTCGAAGCAATCATGCTGGAAGCTTCTTACGGCGTGGAAATTGCGCTACTCATTGATATCGCCAGAAAGTTTTCGGTCGGATCAATTGCACAAGTTGACTTAGGTATTAGACGCCACCGCAATCGCCCGCTTGAAGAGTTACGACCAATGTCAGCTGAAGTTCTTCGCGCCGCACTACTTCGCTATGGCTTTGAGTTACCCGCGCAGGAGTAATTAACCACCGACAACGAGGTCTGGTCCAATGATGACAATTACGTCATCACTCGAAGCACCAGCAACTGGTTGCTGACCGTTGAGTGGTTGTGCCGCTGTTGGACTCACCTTCAATGCCGCAGCAATCTTTTGCGCAGATGCAGCAAAGCCCGGGTTGTAATAAATAATGGTTGTGTTGATCTTTGGACCATTCATCTCAGGAAGCGTGTTCCAACCGAGTGTCATGAGTTGCTGGGTGTATGTGCGGCCAACACCATTGGTTGAAGTTCCATTCGCAACCTGAACTCGCACCTGAGACTCAGGCACTGAAGTCTGAGTATTGCCAGAAGTAGGTGTCGTGATGTTTGGAGTTGCGAAATTAGGGCCTGAGGCACCAGGAGACCTGAGCATTATGAAAGCCGACAAAGCGTAGAGGAACAAGATAATCAGCATCTTTCGAAGGGATGGTTGAAAGTGAGATCCGGTGTCTCTTGGGGTGTCCTGGGGCTGGGAAGTATCAGTCATTTCTATAAGCCTAGAGCGACCTTGGAGGATTGACTAAACTTTTAACTTCTGAGCCGGCGTGGCGCAGTCCGGCAGCGCAAGCGATTTGTAATCGTTAGGTCGGGGGTTCGAATC